>NZ_QXNY01000008.1 GCF_003572205.1 Algihabitans albus | reverse complement strand
GGTCATGGCGCCGATCGGCCGCGTCACCGTGGCGATCACGACCACGATCAGTCCGACCGACAGCAAAAGGGCGATCGTCAGCATGATGGCGATCATGGTGTTGGCCGCCGTGACGGCCTCCTGCGCGGCCTCATCGGCGCCGTCGTTCAGGGCGTCGGCGGCCGAGGCGACGGCATCCAGCGCTGTCGCGACCCGATCCGCGTCGCTCTCCAGTCGCTCGGTGAGAGCCTCGGTTTCCTGTTCGGCCTGCAGCATGTCGCGGTGTGTGTCGAACAGTCGCTCGTCCTCGGTGGCGAGAGCGATCCAGGTGACGAAGAGACGCTGCAGGTTTTCGGCGTCCGCTCTGTCCTCGTCCGTTTCGGCCAGTTCGACCAGAACGTCGACGAAGGCTGCGGTCGAGTCGTTCAGGTCCAGAAAGGTGGCCTGGATCGCCGGCAGGTTCTCCGGCAGTTCCTCGGCGAGATACTCACCCGCCGTGTCCTGCATCTCCATCACCACCCGCTGCAGCTTGAGAGCCGCCTCGACGACGGGGTAGTCCTCCTCGAACAAACGCCCGAGGATCTCGTTCACCTGCGCGGCGGATGCGCCCCGCCGGGTCAGGACATCGCCTTCCTCCTCGGCATTGGCCATCTCCGCCTCGTTTTCCTCCGCGAACTCGTCCAGCGCCGCGATCAGCTCCGAGCCGGCCTGGTCGAACTCCTCCAGGAGTGTCTTTGCCTTGATCTCCTCCTCGAGCATCGTGCGGTGGGCGGCCATCATCGCCCGCGAGCTCTCGAGAAACTCGTCATGTTCTCTCTGCGCGGTCTCCAGCTCGTCAAGCAACTCCGGATCGTCGACCAGCCCGCTCAGCTCGGCATAGGCGATATCGTATTCGCTCGCGAGTTCCCCGAACTCCCGCGCCAAGCCTTCGGCGCCCTCGATCGACTCCTCGCCCACGATCTCCTCGGCGACCTTATTGGCCTGCCAGATGTTGGCGATCAGGTCGTCGGAGGTCTCGACGGTCGGCGCCGTGACATCGGTGATCTCGTTAAGGGTCGCGTTGATTTCGGTGATGAATTTAAGACCCACGAGGCCTGTCGCGACACCGAGGATGGCGACCGCCGCGAAACCCGAGATCAAGCGGGTCGAGATCTTGATGTTCTTCACCCAGGCCAAAGCGCCTCCGGTCGAGGGCATGCGGACCTTGGCGGCGCCAACCTTGGCGATCTTCACAGCTTTCTCAGACATCGGTCTTGTTCCTTTGTCAGCTCACCGTCTTCGTGGGCAAACCTGCGCAGATATTCGGCTCTCGCGGCCGGCGACCTAGCCGCAAGGCGCTACAAAGCCATCGACCAGCTCATCTCTTGGCCACATTCGCAAGAAATTGGGCCGGCCAACACAACCAACCCGAAACAAAATTCAACTTCGACGCCTAATCATCACAGTATCTTTTAAAAAAGCTCTAATTATTGAATACTACCGGCACTCGGAGTCGAAATTTGTTTGCAGAAAAATGACTCTGATCATGCGTTGATCCCGAAAATTGATGTCTCATTCTTAGGTTTTCTATATTTACTTATTATCTACTTCAGATAGAGACTATTTGAGAAAAACACCCCCGAGCAGACGACGCAATCGGGCGACCGGCGGTCGCGCACGATCTGCCGTTCTCGGCTCGCCCCCTCGGCGATCGAGAAGCCTTTACATGCCATGACGGACAACTATCGAAGCGGGGGCCAACTATCGAAGCGGGGGCGGCACTCTTGTGTCGGCTCGCCTTCCCCCTCCGAAACAACGAGACCGACACCCAGGAGCAAATCTCCCACGGCCGAGCCCACTGCAGGGGATCGACCATCCCGTGCGCGCCGACCCTGCTCGGGATCCTCTCAGGCGGAAACCAAAAACGCCTCCACCTGAGACGATCGCGCTTTACGGAGCATCCGCCAATACGCCGCGCATCAGCCGACCGACCGGTGCGAAGTCATCGGTCAGAAGCGGCACCTCGGCGGTCGCCAGGCGGGGATCCAAGATCTCGTCGGGCCAGACCACCCAGCGATGGCGGGCCGAGCCGAGCTGCGGGCGCGGGCTTGCCGCATCGCCCGCGACCACGAGAAAGGTACTGCGCGCGCCGGCGCCGAGCTGATCGAGATCGACCCAGACCTCGACGCGATCAAAGACCTGCCGGAAGGTCGCGACGAAGGCATAGAGAAAACGCGGATCCTCGGAGCTGTCGATCAGGTTCTGCGCGTAGAACCCGCCGGGCGCGAGCCGCCGGTGCAGCAGTCGGGCGAACTCCCGCGTCACCAGATGGGGCGGTGCCGAGAAGTCGTGAAAGGCATCCCCGACGATCACGTCGAAGCGCCGCTCCGGCGGCATCCGGGTCAAGGCGAGACGGCCGTCCTCGTGGCGCAGTTCGATGCCCGTGGGATCGAACCAGAAATGCGCCTCGGCGACCGCCGTCACGGCCGGGTCGATTTCCACGACCGCCTGGCGCGCGGCGGGATATCTGGCCTGCCAGGCGCGCGGCAGGGTGTAGGCCCCGCCCCCGATGAAGAGGACGTCGAAACCGTCCGAGCCGTCCAGCCGCTCGCCGAGCCGTTCCGGCAGAAGCACGTCGATCAGGTCGATGTAGGAGGAATGCAGGATCGTCGGATCGTCGCGGTCGTTGATGCCATGCGCCAGATGGTCGATCACCATCAGCTTGGCAGGCCGCCCGGCTTCGGCCGTGAAGTCGATGGCATTGATGCAGTAGTAGTCGGACTCGGTCAGGCAGGGCGGGGTCAGGGCCGCCAACCGCTGGCTGGGCAGGAGGATCGCCAGCAGCGCGGCGCCGGTCGCGGCCGCTAGCGCCCCCGTCTCCAGCGCCCGCAGCCGGGCCGCCGCTGCGAAGCCCAGTGCCAGGACGAGGTAGCTGACCGCCACCGCCACGACCGTCCAGGTCGAGCCGATCCAGGAGAGGAAGAGGTACCCCGCCAACAGAGTACCGGCGATCGAGCCGACCGCACCGAGCGCGAACATCTGTCCGATGGCGACGCCCGGCCGCTCCGGCATTTCCAGCACCGCCAGGCGGGTCAGGATCGGCGAGACGGTGCCGACGAAGAGACTCGGCAGAAAGAACAGCAGGGTCGTGAAGATCACGATGGCCAGGATGGGGTCGCCCGTTCCGCCCAGGACCAGGGGCGCGATCAGCCGGATCAGGGGCAGACAGGCACCCGCCGACACCGCGGCCGCCAGCAGCAGCCAGGCCAGGCGGCGGTAGCAGCTTCGCAGGCTGCCCTCCGTCATCAGGCCGCCGATCCAGTGACCGACCGAGAAGCCGGCCAGCACCACCGCGATCACCGCCGTCCAGGTGTAGAGCGACATGCCGACGTAGGGAGCGATCATCCGTCCGGCGACGATTTCCAGCACCAGGCCGCCGGCGGAGGACACCAAAAGGACCACCGCATAGCCGAACCGCCGCAGCCTGCCGCCGTCCGCCGGCACCAGAGTCCGCTCCCGATCGTCCGCCATGCCGCCTCCCCCATCGTTGCGCACCCAACCTTAGCGTGTTCGGGCCGATCTGCCCGGAGTCGCGTTCTGCGCAGCTTTTCTTGCCTGCCTCCTAACGCAAACCTTACAGTTACGCCCAGCAGAATATGAATGCCGGGAGCCGCAACAGCCTCGAACGGCCGGCCCTGCGAGCTCAATCCGGCAGAAAACAGGGGAGTACAGCCCGATGTGGACACGACGCCGTCTTTTGCACCGCTCCTTGGCCATCGGCGGAGCTTTCGCCGCGGGCGGAGCCGCCGGCGATTTACTGAACGCCGGGTCGCGTCCGGCCCTGGCGGCGCAGGTGGAGCCGGAGGTCAACGATGACGGGCTCTACACCCAGCCCTGGTTTCTGCAAACCTTTCTCGACCTGGGCGAGGACCTGGCCGAAGCGGCAGCGGGCGGCAAACGGCTGGCGGTGATCTGGGAGCAGAAGGGCTGTCCCTACTGCAAGGAGATGCACCTGGTGAACTTCGCCGACCCGGTCATCAACGACTACGTCCGCGAAAACTTCGAGGTGCTGCAGTTGAACATCCACGGTCTGCGGGAAACCACGGACCTGGACGGGGAAGTACTGGACGAGCGCAGCATGGCGCGCCGCTGGGCCATCCGTTTCACGCCGACGGTGCATTTCTTCCCCGAGGACCCGGCCAGCACCGCCGGCCTGACCGGCATCGAGGCCGAGGTCGCCCGGATGCCGGGCTACTTCAAGCCACCGCACTTCCTGGCGATGTTCCGCTTCGTGCGCGAGAAAGCCTACGAGGAGGAAGATTTCCGCAGCTTCCTGCGGCGCCAGCCGGCCACCTGAGCGCCGCCCCTCTAGGCCACACCACACACACCAGGCCGCGCGCCGCTCCAGTCCGGGATCGGCCGGCTCCAGCGAATACAAACATATTCACTCTTGATATAATGTGTGCGCTGGGTAGGGTTGCAAAGAGATTTCGCCGCGGGACAGACGGTCACCAGAGCCGTTGCGCCGGCGACAGACCTGGGGAGTTGAGACGCCCATGACCGACAAGACGACACGCGGACGCGCGCCCGCGCCGGATCGATCCGGGTCCCGCGGCTCCGGACTGCATGGAGCCGGACCCGCTCAAACCGAGAGCCCGCCGCTTTCGCCCGACCGCCGCCGGTTCCTGACCGGAACGGCGGCAGCCGGCATTGCAGCCGGGACCGGCAGCCTGTTCGCCGGCGGCGGCAAGGCCTTGGCGAGCAATCCCGACAATCTGCCGCCGAACATTCCCGACTGGTCGCGCTACCTCGGCGTCGGGGTCGATGCCAATCCCTACGGCTCGCCGGTGGAGTTCGAATCCCATGTGGTCCGCCGTAGCGTCGAGTGGCTGACGGCGACCTCCGAATCCTCGGTCAATTTCACTCCGATCCACGAGATGGACGGCTTCGTGACGCCCAATGGCCTCTGCTTCGAACGGCATCACGGCGGCATGGCGGTGATCCCGCCGGAAGACTATCGCCTGATGATCAACGGGCTGGTCGACCGGCCGCTGATCTTCACCTACCAGGACCTCCTGCGCTTTCCGCCGGAATCCCGGTTCCACTTCCTGGAGTGCGCAGCCAACTCGGGCATGGAATGGCGCGGCGCCCAGTTGAACGGCGTGCAGTACACCCACGGGATGATCCACTGCGTCTACTACACCGGGGTGCCGCTGAAGACCCTGCTGAACGAAGCCGGCGTCAAGACCAGCGGCAAATGGATCCTGGTGGAGGGCGCCGACTCCTCCGGCATGACCCGCTCGATCCCTCTGGAAAAGGCGCTCGACGACTGCCTCGTCGCCTACTCCCAGAATGGCGAGCGTCTGCGCGCCGAACAGGGCTATCCGATCCGGCTGGTGGTGCCCGGCTGGGAAGGCAACATGTGGGTCAAGTGGCTGCGCCGTATCGAGATCGGCGACCAGCCCTGGTACCACCGGGAGGAGACCTCCAAGTACACCGACCTGCTGCCCGACGGGACAGCGCGCAAGTTCACCTGGACGATGGACGCCAAGTCGGTGATCACCAGCCCCAGCCCCGAAAAGCCGATGTTGAGCGAGGGGCCCCAGGTGATCAAGGGACTCGCCTGGTCGGGCCACGGCCGGATCCAGCGGGTCGACGTCTCCACCGACGGCGGCATCAACTGGCAGCCGGCGCGGCTGCACGAGCCGGTGCTGTCCAAGTCGCTGACCTTTTTCTCGCTGCCCTGGTCCTGGAGCGGCAAGGACGCCTTGCTGCAAAGCCGTGCGATCGACGAGACCGGCTACGTCCAGCCGCAGATGGCGGCGCTGCAGGAGGCGCGCGGCGTCAACTCGATCTATCACAACAACTCGGTTCAGACCTGGCTGGTGAACGCCAACGGAGCTGTCGACAATGTCCGTCTCGGTTAAGCGCCCGCTGGCGGCAGCGGCAGCCGCAACGATCCTTCTGGCCGGCGCCGGCGCTTTCGCAGAGGATCCTCCTCTCTTCGGGCTGGGCACGCCGGCGACGCCGGAGCAAATCGCCGCCTGGGACATCGACATTCGCCCGGATGGTCAAGGCCTGCCGCCCGGCAGCGGGTCGGCCGAGGCGGGCGAGACGATCTATGCCGAGCAATGCGCTTTCTGCCACGGCGACTTCGGCGAGGGCATGGGACGCTATCCGGTCCTGATGGGCGGGTTCGACTCGCTGACGGCGGAACGGCCGGAGAAGACCGTCGGCAGTTACTGGCCCTACGCCTCCACGGTCTGGGACTACATCTATCGCGCCATGCCCTTCGGCAACGCGCAGTCGCTCGGCATCGACGACACCTATGCGGTGACGGCCTACGTGCTCTACCTCAACGAAATCGTCGAGTACGATCAGATGATCGACCAGAGCAACCTCGCCGATATCGAAATGCCCAACGCGGGCGGCTTCTTCCTGATGGAGGGGCCGGAGTTCGAGCGTTACGAGCCCTGCATGGAAAACTGCAGAGACTCCGTGGAGATCACCGGCAAGGCACGGGTCCTCGACGTCACGCCGGACGACGGCGGCCAAACGGCGATCGAATAGGGTATTCCGGCGAACAGCGGGTCGGGATAACTGCGCAAGGCGATGGCTTACACCAAGCCGTGGCTTGCGCCCATTGGTCGCGTGCCAAGCCGGGCGGGGCCGACAGTTTTCCCTTCCCCTGAAGCGATGGAACTCGCAAGAGTACCGTACAGTTACAGAGTCCAAGGCATGCCACACCGCTCGGCACGCAATAAAAGGAGGAATGGGAGAGTTATGCGATTTACCAAGTCCCTTGCAGCCCTGGCCGCCACGGCCGCCGTCCTGTCCTTCGCCGGCCCAGCCTTGGCCGAAGGCGATCCGGCCGCCGGCGAGCAGGTCTTCCGCAAATGCGCGGCCTGCCACACGGTCGATGAAGGTGGCGCGGCACGCGTCGGTCCGAACCTGTGGGGCATCTACGGCAGCCAAGCAGGCGGCAACGAGGCTTTCGCCCCGCGCTACTCCAACGGCCTGAAAGAAGCCGATTTCGTCTGGAATGCCGAAACCCTGGCGCCTTACCTGGCCAACCCTCGCGAGGTCATTCAGGGCAGCCGGATGGCCTTTCAGCTCCGCAACGAGCAGGAGGTCACGGACGTGATCGCCTACCTCAAGACCCTGTCCGAGTAGCTAGACAGCCGGTTCCGGTCCCAGCCGCCGCGCGCAAGCGAGGCTCGCTCGAGACCCCTCAATCGAGAAACGCGCTGATCCCTCGGGTCGAGATCCCGGGACAGCGCGTTTTCTTTTGGGGCCGGTTCATTTTTTGGGGCCGGTCCTTGGAGACGGAGCCGACGGCTGGGCGCGGCGAAATCCCCACTGCCCTGGGGCGATGCCGCTCAGGCGCTCGCGGATTTCGCCTCGGGACTGCAGAACATTCCGTAGAGCAGTTCGATCACCTTGCGGGTCTCATCGCTGGCCAGCCGGTAGTAGATGCGCTTGCCGTCGCGCCGGGTCTCGACCAGGGCTTCGGCGCGTAGCCGTGCAAGCTGTTGCGACAGCGTGGGCTGGCGGATCATCAGGATGTCTTCCAGCTCGCCGACCGTCCGCTCGCGCTCGGCCAAGAGGCAGAGCACGATCAGACGGTGCCTGTTGGAGAGTGCCTTGAGGAACTCCGCCGCACGCTCGGCCCCGTCTTCCATCTCGCCCAGGGCTCTGGCTTTCGCCACCATCTGGTCCACGGCTCTGTCGGCACCGACGGCCGGTGCCGCCTCCCTTCCAAGTGAAGTCACTTTACGCTCGGTCAGCATGGTAATTCTACACTCACTTGTCGGACGCCGGAACGCAATCACAGTCAAGGTCCGTTGATCCCGGCTGATCCCGCAGCCGATATATCGGGTGGTCAAGCGGGAAAGCAAGGTGGCTCTACACGCCTCCGGTGTTATCGGCTGCTTGCCGCCCGTCGATGCTCGCGGTGCCAGACATAGAGACCGCTGGCGACGATGATCGCGGCCCCGATCAAGGTCCAGGAGTCGGGCAGGTCGCCAAACAGGAGCCAACCGTAGAGAGTCGCCCAAAGAATCGCCGAGTAGCCGAAGGGTGTCACGGTCGAGGCAGGGGCCGCTTGAAAAGCCTTGATGAGGCAGAACTGGCTTACCGCACCGAGGCCGCCGGTCGCGATCATTACAACCCAACCGAGTGTATCTGGTGTCCTCCAGACGAAGAGCACAACCATAGTGGAGAGAAGGGCGCCGACCAGAGCCGTGTAGACCAGAGTGGTCAACGGCGTGTCGACGGCCGAAAGCATCCGCGTGGTGATCTGGTACAGGGCGTAGGTGCAGGCCGCCGCCAGGGGCAGCAGCGCGGCCAGGTCGAACAGCTCGCCGCCCGGACGCAGAATCACGAGCGCGCCGAGAAATCCGACGGCGACGGAGGCGAGCCGCCGCGGTCCGACCTGCTCCTTCAGCAGGGGGATCGACAACAGGGTGACTAGCAACGGTGCGACGAGCATCAGCGCCGAGGCAGTGGCGAGTTGTACCTGGCTGATGCCGAAGAAAAAGAGCGTGGTGGTGACAACCAGCAGCAGCGAGCGCCCGATCTGAAGCTTCAGATTGCGGCTGCGCAGGGTCGGGAGAAGACGCCAGTTGAGGAAAAGCGCCAAAAGCGCGAAGTGAAAGACATAGCGCGCCCAGATCACCTGCGGCACGGGATAGCTCTGGGTCAGCCACTTGGCCAAGCCGTCCATGGTCACGAAGAGCCCCATGGTCAGCAGCATCCAGGCGATCCCGCGACGCGCATCCTGACCTGAGAAAACCTCGCCCGACGCGCCTGCGCTCACCTGTGCCCACCCCTCCAGTAACGCTTCCGCACTCCGAGGGCGGCCGCCGCTTCGGCGTGTCTTCGGGATCGGCGTGACGCGAAGCCCTGACCGCGAAGCGATTCCCTCGGGTCGCGATCTGCTCTAGTCATATAGACAGCAACGAAAAAACACGAGTGGGGAGCCCGGTACGATGAAGACCAGAGCCGCAGTCCTGATGGAGATGGGCCGCCCGGCGCCCTACGCGGAGAGCCGACCGCTGGAGGTCCTGGAGCTCGATCTGGAAGGCCCCGGCGAAGGCGAGGTCCTGGTCGAGGTCAAAGCCGCCGGTCTTTGCCACTCGGACCTCTCGGTGATCAACGGCGCCCGACCCCGCCCGACCCCCATGGCCCTGGGCCACGAAGCCGCCGGTGTGGTGCGCGACGTGGGGTACGGCGTCGAGGATCTGAAGGCCGGCGATCACGTGGTGATGATCTTCGTCCCGGCCTGCGGCCACTGCCTGCCCTGCGCCGAAGGCCGTCCGGCGCTCTGCGAACCGGCGGCGACCGCCAACGGCGCCGGCACCCTGCTGTCGGGCAGCCGGCGCCTGTCCCTGGACGGTCGGCCGGTCAATCATCACATGGGCGTCGCCGCCTTCTCCACCCTGACCGTGGTCTCCCGCCGCTCGCTGGTCCGTGTCGACCCCGACCTGCCGCTGGATGAAGCGGCCCTGTTCGGGTGCGCGGTGATGACCGGGGTCGGCGCCGTGGTGAACACCGCCAAGGTGGCCGCCGGCAGCAAGGTTGCGGTGATCGGCCTCGGCGGCGTCGGGCTCAACTCCCTGCTGGCCGCACTGCTGGTCGGGGCCGAGCAGGTGGTCGCGCTCGACCTCTTGCCGGCCAAGCTGGATCTCGCGCGGCAACTGGGCGCGACCGACGCGGTTCTGGCCAGCGACGAGGACGCGGCGGAGCAGGTCAAGGACCTGAGCGGCGGCGGTGTGGATTTCGCCTTCGAGATGGCCGGCTCCGTCCCGGCGCTGGACCTCGCCTACCGGATCACGCGGCGCGGCGGCACCACGGTGACCGGCGGGCTCGCCCATCCCTCCAAGTCTCTCGCGATCCAGCAGGTCAGCCTGGTCGCCGAGGAACGCACCCTGAAGGGCAGCTACATCGGCTCCTGCGTGCCGACCCGCGACATCCCCCGCTACATCGGGCTGTTCCGCCGCGGCCGCCTGCCGGTCGACCGCCTCATGAGCGAGCGTCTGGCGTTCGACGACCTCAACGAAGCCTTCGACCGCCTCGATCGCGGCGAGACGGTCCGGCAGGTACTGATTCCGAGCTAAGGGCTCTGTTCGCTAGCGGGCAAATTTCGCCACCCGCCATGCCCTTCACCTCCGGAAACGGCCATCTCCGGGAGAGACCATCCCCGAAAGCGGCTGAAATCAGGCCGCCTCTTCTTTCTTCCTGGTGATGTAGGCCTGGGCGCAGTGAGTTTCGCAGTAGGGCTTGCCGGCCACCGCGCGCTCCCCGCAGAAGTGGAAGGTCGGGTCGCCCGGATCGCCGATCGGCCAAGCGCAGTTCTGCGTCCCCAGAGAACGCCGAACCGGGCGTGCCCGGCCGCGTGCCCGCGCCGGACCCCGTTCGGGTTCGGGCGCGACGAAAGGCGAAGCCGAGACGGCTTTGCCGCTCGGGGCCGACCCGTTCGCGGTCGAACCGCCAGCAGCCGCCATGGCCGAGGCCGCACCGCCGGCGAAAGGCCCCGCCGTTGCCGCTCGTGCCGCCGCTTGGCGTTGGGCCGCCGCAGGCCGGCGCCGCGTCGTACCGCCACCGCGCTTGATCGGCGAAGGCCGGGCCGCCAATTTCAGCCGGTGGGCCTTGCCAACCACGGCATTCTTCGATACGCCCAATTGCTTACCGATCTCGGAGGCGGAGTGGCCTGCGTCCCACAGCCGCTTGAGCTCGTCGATACGCTCCGGCGTCCAGCTCATTGCACTCTCTCCTACCAACCATATATCGCGTGCCGCCAGGCAAGACCTACAATATCCGGTGGCAAGCACGGAGTCGAGCCGAGTCGTTTCGAATCCTGTGGACAAGCGTAAGACCGCTGTCCCAGTCGTCCGGCCGGCAGGGCTTCGCGGCAGACTCTCCCGGTCTCCCGGCCGAAGAGCCCGAGACCGGAGTCCCCGAAACAATCGAAGTCCCCGACCATGATCCTGCTCTACACAGATTTCGGCACCTCCGGCCCGTATGTCGGCCAGCTTCACGCCGTACTGGCCCGGGAGGCCCCAGGTCTGCCGGTGATCGACCTGCAGCACGACGCGCCGCGGTTCGACCCCAAGGCCTCGGCCTATTTGCTGGCGGCCCTGGCGGCGGAGGCGCCGCCCGGCTCCGTCCTCCTCGCCGTCGTCGATCCGGGCGTCGGTACGGCGCGGGCACCCTTGGCGGTGCAGGCCGGGGGACTGAGTTTCGTCGGCCCGGACAACGGTCTTCTGGCCCTGGTCGCGCGCCGCGCCGCGCCGACCAGTGCCTGGCGGATCGACTGGCGGCCGGAGCGCCTCTCCCCGAGCTTCCACGGCCGCGATCTCTTCGGCCCGGTCGCCGCCATGCTGGCCAGGGGCCGGGTTCCCGCCGCAACTCCCCTGGCGCCCGACAGTCTGGTCGGCGCCGACTGGCCGGACACCCTGGCCGAAGTCGTCTACCTCGACGCCTACGGAAACGCCATGACCGGACTGCGGGCCGCCGAGCTGCCCGCCGGAACCCGGCTATCCGTCGGCGGCCAGAGGCTCGCGGCGGCCGAGACCTTCGGCGGGGTCGCGCCCGGCGAAGCTTTCTGGTACGCCAACTCCTGCGGTTTGGCCGAGATCGCCGTCAACCAGGGTTCGGCCGCTCAACACTTCGGGCTCCGGATCGGAAGCCCCATCGGGATCGAAGACGCATGACACAGACTTCCCTGCGCGGCATCGCGCTCGGCATCGCCGCCATGGCCGTCGTGGTGACGGCCTCCAACATCCTCGTGCAGTATCCGCTCAACGACTGGATCACCTGGGGCGCCTTCACCTATCCCATCGCCTTCCTGGTGACCGACCTGGCCAACCGAGCCCTGGGTCCGGCCCAGGCGCGGCGCGTCGTCTATGCCGGCTTCGCCCTGGCCGTCGTGCTGTCGATCCTGCTGGCCGATCCGCGCATCGCCCTGGCCTCCGGCAGCGCCTTCCTGGTCGCGCAGCTGCTCGACGTCACGATCTTCGACCGCCTGCGCAAGGCCGCCTGGTGGCAGGCGCCGCTGGCCTCCTCGACACTGGGCTCGGTGACCGACACCGCGCTGTTCTTCAGCCTGGCCTTCGCGGGCACGGGCCTGCCCTGGGTGACCTGGGCCATCGGCGACCTGGGCGTCAAGCTGGCCATGGCGCTGGTGCTGCTGATCCCGTTCCGCGCCCTGATGGTGGTCGTCCCGGCGTTGCGCACGCGGGAAAGCCGGGCATAAAGACGCTTCGAGCCGCCTACTCCGCCAGGCTGCGGATGTAGGCGACGATGTCGTCGATCTGATTTTCCGGAAGCTGCAGGCTCGGCATCTGCGGGTGCGGGTTGTAGATGAAACCGCGAATGCGTCCCTCGGTCATGTCCGGCGTATTGGCGATGGCGTGGAAGGTGGGGACGGCATCGCTTCCGCCGGACGCCGTCTCCCCAACCAGATGACAGACCGCGCAGAGCTGGCGCGACAGGGCCTCGCCCCGCTCGACGGCCGCTTCGTCGGCGCGCGCGGGTCCGGCCAGACACCCGACCAGACAGAGCGCGGCAGCAGAATACAGGACAGGCGTCCGGGACAAGGCTTTCATCACAGGCCGTTTCCTTAGCAGGTTCGTTCTTCCGACGTGTCACAGGCTTGCAGGTCGAAGGCCGTGGCGGGCGAGATGCGCGTCACATCGAAGGCCCGCCGATCGTCGCAGTGCGCCCGCGCGGCGATGATCTCGCGGCCGTCCTGGCGGACAACGCTGACCTGGGAAAAGAAGGAGACGACGCAGCCCTCTTCTTCGGCAAGTTGATCGACGAGCTGCTGACGCCAGTCCTCGCCATCCGCCGCCGAAGATCCTCCCATCGGAAGGGTCAGCACGAGCGCGGACAGCAGCACCCCGGCAACCAGGGTCAAGGGGAGAAAGCTTCGCATGCCAACCACTATGACAGCAGTCTTGTCCCCAGGAAATCAATCGATTGTGGCAGCGACGTCTTGCACACGCGCCCGGAAGCGGCTCAAAGGAAGGGGCCATGCTGGAAAGCTCCGCCCGAGTCGCCGATCCGTCAGTCACCGCCGGCCCCGGCAGCGCCGACAAGCAAGCCCCCTTCGCGGATCCCCGCCAGGCCCTGCGCGAGGTCTTCGGGCATGAGGCCTTCCGCGGCCTGCAGTCGGATGCGATAGAGACGCTTCTGGCCGGGCGCGACGTATTGCTCGTCGCCCCGACAGGGTTCGGCAAATCGGCCTGCTATCAGATCCCCGCACTCTGCCGAACCGGCACGGCGGTGGTGGTCTCCCCCCTGATCGCGCTGATGGCGGATCAGGTCGCGCAACTGCGCGAGGCCGGCGTCGCCGCCGACATGCTGAACTCGGCCTTGCCCGATGCGGAACGCCGTGCGGTTCTGGAGCGTCTGCGCGGTAGGCGGACCCGCCTGCTCTATGTGGCGCCCGAACGCTTGCTGATGGACGGCACATTGGAATTGCTGGAGCGCTGCGACGTCTCGCTAATCGCCATCGACGAAGCGCACTGCGTCTCCCAATGGGGTCACGATTTCCGCCCGGAATACCGCCGGCTGTCCGCCCTGACGGGCTGGTTTCCCAAGGTGCCGCGGATCGCCGTGACCGCCACGGCCGATGCCCAGACCCGCGCCGACATCCTGAACCAGCTCCAAATGCCGGAGGCGCGCGTGCTGGTCGGCGGGTTCGACCGCCCCAACCTGCGCTGGAACTTCGCCGAAAAACGCGAGCCGCTGCGCCAGCTCGACCGCTTCCTGGCGGCGCGTCCGGAGGGCTCCTCCGGCATCGTCTACGTCCGCTCGCGCAAGAAGGCGGAGCAGACGGCCGAGCGCCTGGCCGGCATGGGCTATGCCGCCGAGGCCTATCATGCCGGGCTGGACGCCGGGCTGCGCGCCGAGCGGCAAGGCCGCTTCCTGCGGGACGAGGGACGGGTCGTGGTGGCCACCATCGCCTTCGGCATGGGCATCGACAAACCCGACGTGCGCTGGGTCGTGCATCTCGATCTGCCGCGCTCCCTGGAGGCCTGGTACCAGGAGGTCGGCCGGGCCGGCCGCGACGGCCTGCCAAGCGAGACCTTGACGCTGTTCGGCGCCCAGGACGTCAGCTTCATCCGCCGCATGGTGCGCGAGTCCGACGCGCCGGACGAGGTCAAGCGGATCGAACTGCTGAAGCTGGAGCAGCTCGTCGGCCTGGCCGAGGGCGTTGGCTGCCGCCGCCAGGGCGTGCTGGCCTACTTCGGCGATAGCTGCGATCCCTGCGGCAATTGCGACGCCTGCCTGGAACCGCAGCAGGCCATGGACGGCGGAGCCGAGGCCCAGAAGGCGCTTTCTGCGGTCTATCGCACCGGCCAGGTCTTCGGCGCCGCCCACATCGTCGACGTGCTGCGCGGCGTCGAGAGCGAGAAGGCGACGCGCAATCGCCACCAGTCGCTGGCGGTCTTCGGGGTCGGCGCCGAGACCGGCGAGGCGGAGTGGCGCTCGATCCTGCGACAGTTGACGACGCGCGGGCTGCTGGAGGTCGACCTGGAGGGCCACGGCGGCCTGCGGCTCGGTCCGGCGGAACGGGTTCGGCCCGTGCTGCGCGGCGAGGCCGCGGTGACCCTGCGCCGTCCCACCCAGCCGAGCCGACCGGCGGGCCGGTCCAGAAGCCGCGGACCCTCGGCTCAGGCGGCCGAACTCTCGAGCGCCGACACGGCGTTGTTCGAGGCCCTGAAGGCGAAACGCCGGGAGCTGGCCGAAACGGCCGGCGTACCGCCCTACGTGGTGTTCCACGACCGCACGCTGATCGAGATGGCGCAGCTGCGTCCGGCCAGCCGCGCGGCCTTCGCCGAACTGCCGGGCGTCGGCCGTTCCAAGCTGGACAAGTACGCCGAGAGCTTCTTGGCCGTCGTCGCCTCGGAGAGCTGACGCGCAAGGGCCGGAAGACGGCGCCGGCGGCTTGTCGCGCGGCAGCGCCGCACCATCTCGCGTGACGGGATCGTTCGATCTCGCCCAACAGAGCCGGAGAGGATCACCATGGCCGCCGAAACGCTTGCCTACAGCGCGACCACCCGGAGCGGAGAGACACTGAGGTTCGACTTTCCGCTGCACGCCCAGACCGTCTCCGAGGCGGACGTGGCGCAGATGGTGAGCGCGATCCTGGAGGGCCTGACTCGCTCGATCGGCAGCCGTACCGACGTGAGCGACGGCGACGTTCTGCAGGCTGTCGCCATGGCCATGGCAGTCCGGGCGGAGATGGTGAAGGCCCCGAGGGGTGCGGCCCAGAGCCTGAGCCGGCACTTGATCGAGACCGCCATGAGCGCGACGGACGGCGTCAGCCGGGGTCCGGGCGGGACAGCCTGAGACGCGACGGTTCCGCATGAACGCAGTCTTGCTTTCAAACGGAACGCGAGTCGCACGTTAACCTTATGAGAGAGCGGGACCGGCCCGGTCTTCCGGAGACGGCCGGCGGAGCTTGCCTGTTGCCATCGCAGGGTGGCCGCGAGGTAAGAGACGAAGCGGGTACTTTTGGGGTCGAAAGCAATAGCACGTATCGTAACGGAACCAGCCAAACCGCGCCGGGAGCGTGCCCTTGGCTGCTGTCGCATTGCCTTGGCCGAAGGTCCGGCTGACGTCCCGTGGGCGCAGTCGGCCTACAGAGCCGTTGGGCCGGCAAACCGGTTTAGGGTGTAGACGATCATGGATTCCCGGTGTCCGTTCATTGCCCTCGCCGCGCTCTTGCTGCTGATCCAGTTCATCTTCGTCGGCATCGATCACTACAATTTAGAGACAACTCAGACCCGGATCCTGGAGAACGTCGAAACGGCGGTCCGGGGCGTCGACCGTGCCGTCACGGAGGAGCTGAGGGTTCTGGCTACCGCCCTGGCCGCGAAGGCCGACATTCTCACTAACGGGGTCAGCCAGAACGCCGTTGCCAGGCTGGACGCCCAGAAGCAGGCCGAGCTGGTCCAGTTGGCCATCGCCGGCACAATCATCGTGCTGCTGGCGATCGTTTTCATGGTGTTCGGAGAGCGGCGCGCGCTCTTCGCCATCACGAGCCTGCACGAGCGGATGGTCTGGCTTGCCCGCAACTACGTGCGGACGAGCCAGCTCGGCGCGGAGCAGCGGACGGTCGCCTAAAGCAGGATCGCCGAACCGGTTTCACCGTGCCCCCGTTCGCTCGCGAGAGATCAGTCGGCCCCGCGGAAGGCCGTCCGTCCGCGCCGTGCCGTCGGTGAGACGCAAACGGACAGCGTCGCGCCGGCCGGCGGCATCGACCACGACGATCTCGGCGAAGCCGGCGCCGCGCGGACGCCAGAGTGCGCGGCGGCCGAGCGAGTCCGAGGCGACCGGGCGGCCGTCGACCAGCCAGGTCAGGGGGCGCTTGCCGCCGCTTGCCTCCAAGGTCAGGGCAGGCGGCAGATCGCCGAGCCGCAGCCGGGATCCGGAGACGGGAAAGACGATCTCCGGAGCCGGCTCGGCGACGGAGGTGACCCGAACGTCCAACTTGGCCAGGCCGGGCGGCGGCGGCTCCGGCCCGAGGGGCGCCAGCGGCGCGTCGGGCAGCAGGTCGAAGATCCGGAACAGCAAGGGCGCGGCAGCGCGGAAGCCGCTCGCCTCGGGCAAGGGCGTCCCGTCCGGGCGGCCGAGCCAGACGCCGACGACATGCCGCGCGTCGAAGCCGACCGCCCAGGCATCGCGAAAGCCATAGGACGTGCCGGTCTTGAAGGCGATTCCGAAACGCCCGAGCGCAGAAGGCGGACGCGGAGCGCCAAGCAGGATGTCGGCAACCTGCGCCCGCGCCGCCGGATCGAACAGCGGTGTGGGCGCGGCGTCTCCCTGCTCAGCGGCGCCCCGGACGACCTCCAGAGGCCGCGCCACGCCATCGTCGGCCAGAGCGGCATAGAGGCGCGTGAGCTGCTCCAGGGACAGGGCGCCACCGCCCAAGGCAATCGCCAGACCGGGCCAGCCGCCCCCCGCGTAGGCCAGATCGATACCCTGGGCGGCCAGGCGCGAGACGAAGACGCCCGGGCCGACGCGCTGCATCAGCTTCACCGCCGGGATGTTGAGCGAAAGCTGCAGAGCCTGCCGCAAGCT
Organism: Algihabitans albus; assembly: GCF_003572205.1. Lineage (NCBI taxonomy): Bacteria > Pseudomonadati > Pseudomonadota > Alphaproteobacteria > Rhodospirillales > Rhodovibrionaceae > Algihabitans > Algihabitans albus. The sequence continues at coordinate 89,112 of NZ_QXNY01000008.1, read as the reverse complement.
GAGTTCGCCATGGAAGACACCGTCGAAGTTCCGGGGACGGTAAGGGCCGAAACCGGTCGGCGCATCCAGCACCAGGGTTTCGGGATGCGCCAGGCGCTGATCGAAGGCCAGCCCGTAGATCAAGGGCTTGAGGGTGGAGCCGGGGGAGCGCCGCGCGGCCACCATGTCGACCTGGCCCTGGCGCGCGGCGGCCAGGAAATCGGGGCTGCCGACGTAGGCCCGCACGGCCCGGCTGCGCCGCTCCACCACCAGGACAGCCGCACCCGCGCGAGGGTGCAGCGCCTCCGCCGCCTGTCGCGTCAATGCCTCCGCGCGACCTTGCAGGCCGGCGTCGAGCGTGGTGGCGGTCGTGCCTTCGCCGGCGAGACGCCGCCCCAGATGCGGCGCCAGCAGCGGCCAGGCCCGCAAACGGCTTGGAACCGGCACCTCCAGCGGCAAGACCCCAAGCAAGCCGCGATCGCGGCCACGGGCGAGAACCTTGGCCCGGGCGGCGGCGGCGGCCTCCGGGAAACGGTCGGGCCGCAGGCGCTCCGGCGCCTGCGGGAGGGCGACCAGCAGCGCCGCCTCCTGCGGGCGGAGCCGCTGCGGCGGCTTGCCGAACCAGGCCAGGCTGGCTGCCTGCAGCCCCTCGATCCGCCCGCCGTAAGGCGCCAACGTCATGTAAAGGCCCAGGATCTCGCGCTTGCTGAAGCGGCGCTCCAACTGCCAGGCGCGGAAAGCCTCGATCGCCTTGGCTTTCAGAGTGCGCGGACGCGGCTCGAGCAGGCGCGCGACCTGCATCGTCAAAGTCGAGGCGCCGGAGACGATCCGGCCATGCCGCAGGGCCTGCCAGGAGGCCCGGAGCACGGCGAGCGTATCGACGCCGCCATGCCGCCAGAAGCGCTTGTCCTCGACGGCCACCAGCAGATCTAGGAACAGCGGGTCGACGGCCTCGGGCAGGGCGGCCAGGCGGATCTTCTCATCCGGTGTGGCGAAGACCCGCAGGAGCTCCCCGTCGGCCGCCCAGACGGCGACGGACGTGACGGCCGCCTTGTCGAGGTTCGGCGGGAAGGCCCGGTCCAGCCCCCGCAGCGCGACAAGACCGCCGGCAAACAGCAGGAGCGCCGTCGCAGCGAGAGCCGAGATCCGGCGCCACCGCATCACGGCAGGCGGGCAACCGCAAGACGTCCGCTTTCGCCTCGCGCGAAGACGTCGGGCGCGTACATGTCCTCCACGAAGGGGGCCGGCAGGGCGAAGTCGCCAGGCGTCACCGCGCGCACGACATAGGCCAGGATGAAAGTCTCTCCCGCGCTCAGATCGACCGCCGCGACGTAGCGGTCGTCGCGCTGCGCCTCGTAGAGCGGCCTGGTCAACTCGGGCAGGAAGGCGAAACCGTCGCGCGCGGTGCCCCGACCGGCCAGGACGGACTCCAGCTCCACCCCGGCCGGAAGCAGATCGACTACCAGCGCCTGATGGGCACGCCCGTCGGTCACGCGGCCGCTCAGGATGACCACGGCCTGGTCGTTCTGCGCCAGGGTTGACGGGTCGAGCGGCTGGCCCTGGAAATCCAGCAGGCGCCGCGCGATGGTCAGACCCTCGGCCGAGGGCGGCAGGGGGTCGGCGGGGATCCCGACCCGGGTCGCCGTCACTCCCAGGCCTTCGCTCCCGCTGTTGGTCAGCGTCAGGCCTTCCTGCAGATCCTCGCCGCCGGGCCGCAAGGTCAGCGGCGCGGCCCCCTCGAGCGCGCGGCCGTCGAGCGTTACGGCAAGGGCGCCCTCTTCCGGCGTCAGGCCGCGCGCGGCGAGCAGCAGCCAGAGCTGCTCCTGGGTGCTGAGTCGTTGGCGCGTGGCCTGCAGGCCCTCGACCCGCGCCGCCGCCGCCCAGGCTTCGGCTTCCAGACCGCTTTCGGCCAGAAGCGCCGTGGCCAGGGCCGCGTCGCGCAGCGGAGATCCGTAGTCCCAGGCCACCAGACGGTCGGGCAGCCTTTGCCACGCCTCCTCGGTCAGGGCAAAGAGCGCCGTCGCCCGCTCCCGCTCACCGACGGCGGCCAAGGCGGCGGCCAGTTGCAGCCGGGCCGCCGGCGTCGGGAGTGCGCCGGCCTGCTGTTCGGCGAAGTAGCGCAGATCGCCCGGGTCCGCCCGACCCGCCCGGGCCAGCACCTGCCAGGCATAGGCGCGACCGGCCAGATCGTCGTTCCAACTCGATCCCGCCTGCGCCGCGAGGTAGCCGTAGGCGCGCTCCAACGCCGCTGCCGGAACGGCGAAACCCTCGGCTTGCGCGCGGGACAGGAAGTCGGCGGCATAGGCGGAAATCCAGACATCCTCCCCGCCGCCGGCGGACCAGAGGCCGAACCCTCCGGCCGCCGTCTGACGGGCTAGGACCGAAGCTGTCGCGTCGCGCACCTGGGTCCGGAGTCTGTCGTCCGACCACTCGAGAGCCACATCCCACTCCGCCGCCAGGTCGGGCAGATAGACCAGCGGCAAGGCGCGGCTGATGGTCTGCTCGACGCAGCCGTAAGGGTAGCGTTGCAGGGAGGCGAGCAGACCCGGAAGGCCGAAATCCGGACGGTCGCTGACAGTGACACTGAGATCCAAGCCCTCCACCAGGAAGCCCTCGGTCAAGTCCGGGCCAAGCAGACGGCTTTCCCCGGGACCGAGACGGCTCAAGCTGCGGCGCGTGACATAGGGCTGTGCCGCCCGCACCTGAATGTTCCAGCCGCGCTCCAATTCGAAGCCATCGGGTCCCGTGACGACGAGTTGCACCCGCGTAGCACCGAGCGCAATCGCCTCCAGCGGGACCGGCAAGACAGCGCGTGCGGCGGACGCGAGGCGAACGGAGGCCCCGGTCTCGACCGCGACGGCCTCACCCGCCGACAGGCTCACCCGATAGTCGCCGGCCGGACCCGCCACGTTGTTGAGCTCCAGGGTGGCTTCGGCCCGGTCGCCCAGGGCCAGGAAGCGCGGCAGGATCAGATCGGCCACCAGTGGATCGCGGACCGTCACCGGCACGGCGGCGGCGCCGAGCCCGCCCAGCGACCAGGCCATGGCCATGACCCGCAGGCGACCGTTGAAGTCCGGCACTTGGAAGGTGACCTCGGCGGTGCCGTCCGGCCCGACCTGCACGGGACCGCTGAACAGGGAGATCACCTCCGTCGTGCGGGTCGTCAGACCGGCGAGGTTGGCCGGCGCCCCGCCGCCGCTGCGAACCTCGCCGCGCAGTCCCTCGGCGGGATCGATCAGCTTGCCGTAGAGGTCGCGCAAGTCGAGGCCCAGGCGACGCTGTTGGAACAGGTGCTCCAAGGGGTCAGGTGTCTCGAAATCGGTGACCAGCAGCACCCCCTCGTCCACCGCTGCGACGACCAGATGAACCCGGCCGTCGCCCTGGTCCAGGTCCGCGCCGCGCAGCGTCAGCGGAACGGTCAGCTCGCTGCGGGGGCGAACCTCGGCGGGCGGGGTCAAGCTCACCTCCAGCCGCCGGGAGGTCCGGTCGACGGTAAACCAGGCGGCGCCCATGGCTCTGGCCGGCGCCCGTGCCGCCGGATCCCCGGTCGAAGAGGCCGACGCGCGGGGCCGATAGGCGGTCACGGCCAGGTAGGCGCCCGGTCCCCAGTCGGCTTCGACCGGCAGGGCAACCCGAGCGCCCTCGGCCGGCAACTCCACCTCCAGGCTGTGCAGCACCTCGTCGCGCAGCACGGTGACCAGCGCCCGGCCAGCGAAAGGAGCCTTGACGAAGGCTTCCAGCAGCGCGCCCGCGCGCAGGTCGGGCTCGGCCAGCGTCACCTCCAGGGCATCGGGCACGTCCGTCTCTCCGGTCGCGGCGCGCCAGCCGGCGCGGACCGTCACGGCCGTGGCGGCACCGCCGGAATCGACCACCCGCAGTTTGTAATCGCCCCAGTCGAGCGAACGCTGCAGCAGCGCGCGGCCCTGGGCATCCGTCGTCACCGTCTCCCGCTCCAGCGGCACCTCGGTGACGAGGCGGCGCCAGCGGGTGCCGTTCTGCCAGTAGGGGATCCAGTCGCTCCGCACTTCGATCCACTCGACCTGCAGCGCGCGACCGGCGAGCGTTTCGCCAGCGGGATCCAGGGCGACGAGATCGACGGCGGCGGTGTGACCGGCGTCGATGCTGCCCTCGGCGAAGCGCGGCTTCAGGCCGATTTCGGCCGGACGCGGGCGCAGCGGCAGCTTCAGATCGCGGGTCACCGGGCGGCCGCCGGCATCGAACAGGCTGACCGTCACCCTCGCCGCCAGCGGTCCCGCGCTGTCCGGCAGACGCGGCAGGCTGACGGCGATCCGGCTTTCGCCCTCGGCGTCGGTCCGGACGGCCGGCAGAGTCTCCCGCAACGGGCTGACCTCTTCATCGGCCAGACCGAAAGTCCAGTCGCCGTAGTCCGGGAAAGGCTCGGGATCAAGGTCGATCACGGCCTCGGCCTGAACCGCAAGGCCAGCCGCCGGAGCACCGAACAGCCAGCGTCCCTCTAGTTCGATCTCGGCCGTTTCCGGCGGTGCCAGGGCCGCGCGATCGCTCTCCAGGCTCAGCTCCAGGCGCTGCGGCACGAAGTCCTCGACCAGGAAGTCGACGGCCCCGACCGGCGCGGCCTCGGGATCGAGAAAGACCTCGGCCCGCCAGAGACCGGTCGGCACGGCCTCGGCCAGGGGTACGACGAAGAGATAGCCGCCCAGACCGTCGTCGCGGCCGATCGTGCGGTGCGCCTCGACACCGTCCGAGCGTCTTACGGACAGGGTCAGCGGTTGGCCCGGCAGCGCCAAGCCGCTGTCGCGGCGCAGCAGCGCGGTCAGATGAACCGCCTCGCCCGGCCGGTAGATACCGCGTTCGGGCGTGAGAAAGGCATCGACCGCACCCGGCGAGGGCCGTCCGGCGATGCCGCGTTCGGAGAGATCCAAGGCGGGTCCCTGGAGGTCGACGAAGGTGAAGTCGCCGCCCGCCGTGCTGGCGTAGAGCGCCGCCGGGCGGTTGCCGCCTTCGCCGCGCAGCAGACCGGCGGGAAAGCCGGCGCGCCCGTCGGGGCCGGTCACGGCCCGGCCGAGGATCCGGTTGTTGCGCGCGACAAGCTGCAACTCGACCTCGGACTCTGCGCGGGCATCGGCGAAAGAGCGGGCGAAGACGGTCAGGCCGTCCCGACCCTCGAACAACGAGAGGCCGAGATCCGACACCACCAGCCATTGGGTGGCCTGCTGCGTCCAGGGCTCGTCCTCGGCCTGCGGATCGGCGACGCCCGCCACGACGACGTAGACGCCGGGCGCACGGCTGCCGATCATCTCGTCGAGCGGGATCAGGGTGGTCTGCTCGGCATTCGGCTGGCCGGCCGGAACCGTCATCGCACCCTGCCAGAGCCGCTCGCCTTGGCGCTCGGCCAGGTTCTGCAGATCGTAGCCGGTCAACTGCCGGCCGAGATCGCCATACTCCAGTTGGGTCAGCAGGTTGCGGTCCCCGACGCGATAGAGCGTCAGATCCAGTTCGCGGGCGTTGACGCTGGTGACCGGCAGCAGGGGATCGTCGTCGGCCGGCAGGACGTAGGCCCCGGCCTGAAAACCGACACTGGCCGTCCGGTCGGCGACCGCGACCTCCAGATCGACAACCCCCTCGAGCGCTTCGCCCCGCTCCGACAGGAGGCCGGGCCGGAGGGTCAGGCGGTAGCCGCCGCCGTGACGCAGGCCACTCAGGCAAAGACGGTCGCCACGCAGGCTCGCATCCAGCGGTCCATCCGGAGCGAGATCCAGGTAGTCGGTCAAGGGCAAGGCCTGCCGCTGGGCCAACCGCCCGGTGAAGAGCAGGCAGACCTCCGGCTGAGGGCGGTCGACATCGATCTCCACTTGCTGAAACCGCGTGGCGTAGCGCGCGGCGAGCTGCCTCCGCCGCTCGACGAGCTCCGGCGTCAACAGTGCGTCCGGGAGGCCGGCCAGCCAGTCCACGACACCCGCGCCCCTCAGATTGCCGCCCTGCCCGATTTCCAGGATGTCGGCAAGCAGCACCAGAGCCGCGCCCTCGACCCCAGCCGCCACCGGGCCGGTCGCCGCCAGCCAGGCCGCCGCCTCCGCGTCGCCGAACTGGCGCAGATCGAGATAGAGCCGGGCCAGCATCAGCCAGTCGCCGGGTTGGGCCAGACCGGCGCCCGCCAGCGCCTCCAGACGCCGCAACCGAAGATCGGCATCCGCGATGCCCTGCAGCTCGGCGATCACGCGCGCGCGGTCGCGCGGCACGGCGGCCCCCGCGGCGGCGGCGAACTCCAGGTTGGCGGCGAGCCGACCCTCCAGACGCTCGGCGGCTTGCGCGACGGAAGGCAGCCCCACCTGTTCGGGCGACGCCGACAGCACCGGCGGTGCGGCCAGAAGCAGGCTCAGAACGATCCAGATTCCAATGCGGCGCAGCAGCGGCATCGCGGTATCCCCCAAGTCGGTCCAGCCAGCGCATCCTCCACCCGTCGGCAGCGAGGAACGTGACTCCTTAGCGCTTCACTTCGCGGATCTTCATCCGGCGGAATTTCACTCCGCCAAAACCGCGGAACCAAGGCAGGGCCGCGACCGAACGGAGGCGGGCTAGATCAGCGTCCCGCCGAACTCCACGCAGGTCTCGGGTGTCACCCGCAGCCGCCGGCCCTCCAGATCGCATCCGACCATCTCCAGCGGCGGTGCCGCTTCGGTACGCCGGCCCTGGCTGGCGAGACCGCTCCGATCCGAGAAACCGTCGGGCGCCGGAGCCGCCTCCGCATTCTGCTGATAGACCTCCATGGCCTCGGGCAGCAGCCCCTCGATCTGGCCGATCCGCGTTTCGTCCGAAGGGTGGGTCGACATGAATTCGGCCGGCGCCTCGCGCTCGCGCTCCTCGATCCGGTCGACCCAGAACTCCCGCGCCTCGCGGGGGTCGTAGCCCTTCTGCGCCATGTACTCGACGCCCAGGCGGTCGGCCTCCAGCTCGTGGCGGCGCGAATAGGGCAGCAAGACGCCAAAGGTGGCGCCGGCACCGAGCGCACCGACCGCGATCTGGGTCGCGGCACGGTCGGTTCCGATCCCGGCCAGGATGGCCGCCGTCCCGCCGACCACGAACGAAGCCAGCACCTGCTGGCTGACCCGCTCGGCCGAGTGACGCGCCGCCACATGACCGACCTCATGGCCGACCACGGCCGCCATCTGGGCGTCGTTGTCGAAGTCCTCCAGGATGCCGGTAAAGACCGCCACCTGCCCGCCGGGCAGCACGAAGGCGTTGGAGGGACCCTCGAAGACCTCGAACTCCCAGTTTCGGGTGCCGCCGAGGCCGGAGGCATCGACCATGTCGCGACCGACCTGCTGAACGGCCTGACGCTCGCCCGCCGTGCCGCCGCGATCGTATTCCTTCCGAACCTGTTCCCAGGTACTGACCGACATGGCCGCCAGTTCGTCATCGCTCACCAGCATCAACTGGTCGCGCCCGGTCAGCGGATTGGTCGAGCAGCCCGCGAGTCCGACAGCGCCACCGGCCAGCATGCCCATCAGCATCTGCCTGCGGCCCAGGACCGGGCCGAACCCGCGGCCGGGTGCCCGCCCAAGCTGCGCCAATCCACGGTGCTTGCGGCAACAGGTCATCGCGATTCCCTCTCGATCCGAACTTCGATCACCTCGACCTAATCTTACGCAGGCCGGCGGAGGGTGTCTCCCTCCACTTGGTCGTGCCTCCTTCGAAGCCTCCGGCCGGGCGCATCAAAGTTCTCTTATCGTATAAACACGCATTTTACTTAAAATATTTTGAGATTATGGGAAATTTTACTTCCGATTTACTTCTAAATTACAGAATGGAGACAGACGGGAAGAGATAAACCATGCAGGAGCACGCCGACCGTGACCGCCGATAAGATTGAAGACCGCCTTCATTTCATTCAGTTGGACGAGGCGTCGCTCCGTCGATTGAGATCTCTGCGTCCTTGGTTGAAACAGCACCTACCGGGCATCCTGGACGACTTCTATGCCCACCTGTCCGGCTTCCCCGAGATGGCCGCCATGTTCCCAACCGAGGCGCATCGCAATCAGGCCCATGCCGCGCAGCTCAAGCATTGGCTGCGGATCGCCGACGGCACCTACGACAGCGGCTATATCGAGTCCGTGCGGCGCATCGGGCAGGCCCACAGCCGTCTCGGACTGTCCCCCCGCTGGTACATCGGCGGTTACGCGCTGCTGATGACCGGTCTGCAGGCCAGTATCCTGGAGAGGATGCAGACCGGCTGGCTGGCCCGGACCGACAAGACGGCCTGCGCCGCCGAACTGGCCGCCATCGCCAGAGCCGTCCTGTTGGACATGGAGCTGTCGATCTCCGTCTATATCGAGGAGCATCAGCGCGCCAAGGACGAGGCGCTGGCCCGCCTGGCGGCGACCTTCAAGGACAAGGTCGGCGCAATCGTCGGGACGGTGGGCAAGGCCGCCGGCGAGATGCACGGCGCCGCGACCGGCATGCTGACCACCGCCCGCAACGGCAGCGAACTGGCCATCTCGGTCGCGGCCGCATCGGAACAGACCTCCGCCAACGTGTCGGCGGCGGCGGCGGCCTGCGAGGAGATGGGCAGCTCGGTCCAGGAAATCTCGACGCAGGTGCAACAGGCGGCGAGCGTCGCGACCGAAGCCGTCGCGCGAACCGAACGTACCGCGGAAGCGATCCGCCAGCTTGTCACCTCGGCCGAACGGATCGGGACCGTCGTCACACTGATCAAGGAGATCGCCGAGCAGACGAATCTGCTGGCGCTCAACGCCACGATCGAGGCGGCGCGTGCCGGAGAAGCTGGAAAGGGCTTCGCCGTCGTCGCCTCCGAAGTCAAGAGCCTGGCGACCCAGACGGCGGGCGCCACCGAGGACATCAGTCAGCAGATCGCGGCCATGCAGTCGGCGACCGGCGAGGCCGCCGAATCCATGGCCTCGATCTCCGAAGCCATCGACCGCATCAACGAAGTTTCCGGCTCGATCGCCTCGGCGGTCGAGCAGCAATCGGCCGCCACCCGAGAGATTGCGCGCAGCACCCAGGAGGCATCGCTGGGCAGCCAGGACGTGTCCGCGCGCATCGGGACCCTGGAGACGGCGTCGTCCGATACGGGCGCGGCCGCACAGGCCGTGGTCTCGGCAGCCGGCGAGCTCTCGAACGACGCGGATCTTCTGAGCCGCCAGGTGGACGCCTTCCTGCAGGAGATCTCCGCCGCCTGAGTCCGGCACCCGAGGCGATCGGGACTCCGCCACCAAAGCCGTGCGGCGTCTCGGGCACTACGCCTCCGGCTCGCGGTCCTTGCCGGGAAAGACCACGCGCGCGCAAGTCCCGACGCCGAGCGTGCTCTCCAGTTTGAAGTCCGCGCCTTGCAGCTCCGCGAGCTGGCGGACGATCGGCAGGCCAAGTCCGAGGCCGCTTTCCACCATTGCCTTGGCCTGCTCGCTGCGTTCGAAGGGCTGCAGCAAGGTCTCGATCTGCTCGGCCGGAATGCCGGGCCCTTCATCGCGCACCTCCAGCGCGGCTCCCTCCGGCCTCAGGAACCCGGCGACCCGGATCTGCCCGTGTCGACGGCCATAACGCGCCGCGTTGCTGACGAGGTTGATCAGGATCTGTTTGAGCGCGCGGAGATCGGCCTGCACTTGGAACTCGTCGGCAATCTCGATCGACAGCTTGCAGCCATGCTGCTCCGCGACGGCGGTCAGCAGATGGCTGAAGCCGCGGATCGCGGGCGCATCGACCGGCTGAAAGCTGATTTCCCAGCGGCCGGCCTCGATCCGCGACATGTCGAGAATGTCGGAGAGAATATCGAGGAGATGCCGGGCCGACTGTAGGATGTCGCCGACGTAGGACTCGTAACGCGGATTGCCGACGGGACCGAAAACGCCGTGCTGCATCACCTCGGAGAATCCGATGATGGCATTCAGGGGCGTCCGCAGTTCGTGACTCATGGTCGCGAGGAAGTTGCTCTTGGCCCGGTTGGCGCGCTCCGCCTCGGTGCGCGCTTCGCGCAGCCGCCTCTGGGTGCGGGCGTGTTCGATCGCCAGGCGAGAGACGTCGCTGAGTTCCGACAGCACGACGTTGTCGGCCGGCCGGGGCGTGCTGGAATGTGGCAGGTAGATCGCCAGGACACCTAGCACCCGCGCCTTGCCGGCCACGATCGGCTCCAGCCAGGCCGAGCGGATTCCGGCGGCCAGCAGCGCCGCCGTCAGCGGATGTGCGGACCCGTCGCCGTCGTCCAGCCCATCCTGAGTCACGCGCTTGCCTGAGGCGGCGGCCCGTCCGGCGCTGCCGCCGGCCTCACCCAGCGGCAGGACACGAAGCCGCTCGGCCAGTGGCTCCGGCAGGTGCGGCGCGCTTGCCAGTTCGAGGGTATCGCCGTTGCGACGGAGGATCGCCACGACACTCCCCTCGATCGCCTGCTCGGCCGTCAGGACGATCTGCCTCAGCACGGACTCCAAACGCGCACCGGCCGTGATTGCGGAGAGAGCCGCCGCGCGCCCGTCACGCAGGATGCGCTCGCGCTTCTCGGCCGTGATATCCGTATCGATGCCGATTGCGCGTTGCGGCTCGCCGGCCTCGTCCTTGATCACCCGGGCACGCGATCGAACCCAGATGTAGGTTCCGTCCGCGCGCCGCAGCCGATGTTCCGTGGAAACATCGTCCTGTGTCGCCAGCCGCTGCCGCGTTAAGCGCCCCGCGACCCGCGAACGGTCGTCGGGATGAACGAAGTCGTTGATCGAGGTGCCGATCTCCCGGTTGGTCTCCGGGTAGCCCAGCAGCCGCTGGAGACCGCCGTAGTCGCTGAGCGCCCCGGTCTTGTAGTCGTAAACCCAGGTTGCGCCGCCGATCATGTCTATGGCGAGCGTCAGGCGCTCGCGAGACTCCCGTTCCGCGACTTCCCGGCTGCGCTGTTGGGAGACGTCGGTCAGGCGAATGAAGACCGCGTTCTGACCTTCGTACTCGATCGGATAGCCCGCGACCTCGACCTGCTTGATTCTGCCATCGGCGCAGACCAGGCGCGCGTCGCGGGGCGGGAGCTGCTCCTGATTCCGCCATCTGCGGACCCGCTCCTGCACCAGAGGGAAGTCTTCGGCGGCATTGAGATCCCACATGGTCTTGCCCGCCAGAGCTTGAGGATCGGCGTAACCCAGGACTTCAGCGGCCGCCTTGTTCGCGAAGAGCACCTCCAGGCCGTTGGTCACCAACATCGGGGCCGGAGACTCTTCCAAAAGCCACTTCCACCTCGCTTCGCTGGCTGGACCGCCCCCGGGGGCCTGCACCGCAGCCATGGACACACCTCAATCTCTCAGCGCAGTCACAGACCATAGACCACTTCGATAACTCTCTAAGACAAAAGTGCTTGCATTCACGTTAAGCATTTCGCCCGGCGGTATGTGAAAGCAGACGAACAATTCTACCGCCACACAGATGTCTCAAAGCCGATCTTATCCTGGGAGAGCAAGAGGATTAAGTTGATCAACTCATTGTCTACTCTCGCGGCAAGGGCCTATGACCGATAACTCTCCCAATCTCTTTCCTACACTCGACCGGCGGCGACTTGTGACTGGGCTCGCCAATTTCGGTGCGCTCGCGGCGCTGGGGCTTTCCCCGCCAGCTTTCGCGACCGGCACTGCTAGTATTCCGCTTTTGGAAGCGAAGCAATACAATCTAGAGGAATTGGTCGCGCAGGCTCGGGCTCTGGCCCGCCGCCCCTGGACGCCACCGCGCCGCATCGCACCCGAGATCCTGGAGAAGGTCGACTACGACGCCTTCCAGCAGATCCGGTTCCGTGAAGCCGCCGCCGTCTCGGCCGGTCCGGGCGGCGCCTGGCCGCTCGCACCCTTCCATCTGCACCGCTTCGCCGATCTGCCCGTGGCCCTTCACCTGGTGACCGACCAGGGCGCACGACAGCTCGGTTACGCGCCGAATGCCTTCGAGTATCGCGGTGAGTTGCAGGCCGAGGACTTTCCCGCCGACATGGGCTACGCCGGCTTTCGCCTGTTGAACACCGACGGCAATCCCGGCGATTGGCTGGCGCTGATGGGGGCAAGCTACTTCCGCAGTTCGGACCCGATGAACCAGTACGGCCTTTCGGCGCGCGGACTGGCCATCGACACGACGGCGCCGGGCCGCACCGAGGAGTTCCCGCGTTTCACCTCCTTCTGGCTCGACCAGCGCAATCCCGAACGGCTGATCCTGGACGCGCTGCTCGACAGCCCCAGTCTGAGCGGCGCCTACCGCATGGAGATCGTGCGCGGTCAGAGTACCGAGATGACCGTGACCTCCCGTCTGTTCTTCCGGGAGGGCGTGACGCAGTTGGGAGTCGCGCCGCTGACCTCCATGTTCTGGTATTCGGAAACCAACCGGCACAGCGCCAGCGACTGGCGACCCGAGGTCCACGACAGCGACGGCTTGGTGCTCTGGACCGGCGCCGGCGAACGGATCTGGCGACCGCTCAACAATCCGCCGCAGGTCACCACCAGCAGCTTCCTCGACGAAAACCCGAGGGGCTTCGGCCTGATGCAGCGCGACCGCGCCTTCGCCAACTACGAGGACGATGCGGTCTTCTACGAGCGCCGGCCGGCTGTCTGGATCGAACCGCTGGGTGACTGGGGCAGGGGATCGGTCCAGCTGATCGAGATCCCGACGGACGACGAGATTCACGACAACATCGTCTGTTTCTGGACGCCCGAGCGGGAGACCTCGGCGGGCGACGAGATGGCCTGGGACTATCGCCTGGTTTGGACGGCCGATCCCATGGCGCCGGAGGGGCTGGGCCGCACCGTCGCCACCCGGATCGGCCGGGCCGGCGTTCCCGGACAGCCGCGCCCGGAGGGCGGCAACAAGATCGCCATCGACTTCCTCGGCGGGCGTCTGGCCGAGTTCGGATCGACCGACCCGATCGAACCGATGATCACCACCAGCGCCGGACAGATCGACGGCACCTACGCGCTAAGGGTGGTCGGCACGGACACCTGGCGGCTGATCTTCGACGTCTATCCGGAGGACGCCGAGGTTCTGGAACTGCGGGCCTTCCTGGCCTACGAGGGCGCCCCCATGACCGAAACCTGGGCCATGCAGCACCGTCCGGTCGCTTTCTGACCGAAGCGCGGCCGCATCTGCTCGTCCTGCATGCCGCCGCCGCCGTCTTTCATCGCCGCCTGTTCGGCTCTCCGGTCCTGCGCCGCATGTGGAGGACTCCGCAGCGGAGGCGACGCGGGGGGGAGGTGACCGGCCCGGAATCCCGGCGGAATCCCATCGAAGGGGCAGAACGGGCTTTCGTCCGAAACCGACAAGCTCTATATAGCGGGAAAGCTCCCCGCTTATCAGAACAACGGCATTGCCGCCCTAGCGGCGCAATGCAAGTGCCGGTCGGTAACCGCCGGTGCGAAGGAGGACGACAATGGCCGATACCCTGCCCCTGATGCCCAAGGCGACCGCCGTCTGGCTGGTCGAGAACACCGCGCTGACCTTCGATCAGATCGCCGCCTTCTGCGGCATGCATCCCCTGGAGGTTCAGGGAATCGCAGACGGCGAGGTCGCGGTGGGAATTCAGGGCATGGACCCGGTGACCAGCAACCAGCTCGACAAGACCGAGTTGGAGCGCGCCCAGCAGGACTCCGGCTACCGCATGAAGCTGCTGAAGCAGGATCTGCCCCAGCCGGCCAAGCGCACCAAGGGTCCGCGCTACACCCCGGTCGCCAAGCGCCAGGACAAGCCGGACGGCATCGCCTGGCTGCTACGCTTCCATCCGGAACTGAAGGACAGTCAGGTCGCCAAGCTGATCGGCACGACCAAGAACACCATCGGCGCCGTGCGCGACCGCAGCCACTGGAATTCGCCGAACATTCGGCCCAAGGATCCCGTCCTGCTCGGCCTCTGCACCCAGTCGGATCTCAACGCCACCGTCGCCAAGGCCCGCAAGGCCCGGCCCGAGGCCGTGGTCAAGGAAGAGCCGCAGCCGCATTACGAGCCGGGCCCAGAGCTGCCCAGCAACTTCGGCGATTCGATGCCGGACAACTACCCCTTCAAGCTGCCCGACTAGGGAACAGCAAAAAAGGCGCCCGAGGGCGCCTTTTTTCATGCCGCGCGGCTTGGCGTCACTCCTCCACCGGCACCGTGTAGTTGAGCGCGAGGCGGCCGCCGTCGGGATAGATGGTCTGGCCGGTCATGTAGCTGGAGTCGGCGGTCGCCAGGAACAGCGCGACGCGGCCGATTTCCTCCGGCTCGCCCATCCGGCCGAGCGGCGTGCGCGACATGGCGTTGCGGCGCTTTTCGGGATCATTGAGCACGGCTTGACCCATTTCCGTGGCGATCGAGCCGGGCCCGATGGCGTTGACCCGGATGCCGTGGGGCGCCAGGGCCAGAGCCATGGCCTTGGTGAGCTGGTCGACCCCGCCCTTGCTGGAGACGTAGGGCGCGATGGCCGGGATCGCGACCACGCCGTTGATCGAGGACATGTTGACGATGGCGCCGCCTTGTCGCCCCGCCGCCACCTGCGCCACCATCTGGCGGCCCGCCGCCTGGCCGGTCAGGAAGACGCCCTTCAGGTTGACCCGCATGGTGCGGTCCCAGTCCTCCTCCTCCAATTCCAGGAAGTCCTTCGCGATGACGATACCGGCGTTGGCCACGGCGATGTCGAGATGCCCGTAAGCCTCCACCGCGGCGGTGATCAGCGCATCGACCTGGGCCTTGTCGCCGACGTCGCAGGCGACGAAGCGCGCAGAGCCGCCGGATTGGCGAATCGCCTCCGCCGCGGCCTCGCCGGCCGCCTGCTCGATGTCGCTCAGCACGACCTGGGCGCCTTCGGCCGCGAAAACCTCCGCCACCGCTCGGCCGATGCCCTGCGCGGCCCCCGTGACCACCGCGACCTTGTCCTTCAAACGCTCGCCCATCGCTGCTTGCTTCCTTCCCGTGACTGCTCGTTTGCCGGGAGGGAAGCTGCCACGCCGAAAGGCCGACAGCAACCGGCCCCGGTGAATGGAGCCAGGTGAATGGAGCCCGGTGAATCGGCGCCAGCAGGCAGATCACGGCAAATCGGTCATGGCCGGGTCGATTTTCGCCAAAAGGCCCTGAGAGGGCTGGAGCGCCGTCTGTCAAGCTCAAGCTTGCCTGGAACCGGCGCCTCACCTTGCCTATCGTTTAGGCGATGACAGAGAGTTTTACCCCCGACGAGCGCGGCCGGCTGCACAAGCTGCTGGTGCTCGCCAAAGAGTCGCCCTATCCAGGCGAGCGACGCGCCGCGCTGGCGGCTGCCGAGCGTCTGGCGGCCCGCAAGGGCCTGAGTCTGGAGGATGCGGCCAGTTTCGCCGCCCACGACGCAGAGATGGCGGCCGAGCGGGCTGAGCGCGAGGAACAGCGCCGGCGCGAAAGCTACTGGCAGAAGCGCAGCGAGGAGGACGCCGAGTTCGCACGGCGCTTCCATCAGGCCTACCACGCCCACGACAGCCAGGCGGCGGCGGCCAGCCGCGCGCGCCAGCGCGCCCAATGGGCCGAGGAAGATGCCGAACGCAAGGCGGCCCGCGAGGCCCGCGAAACCCGCGCGCGCAGCTTCCGCCGCCGCTCGCACCGGCGCATTCCGCCCATCGAGCACGCCAAGACGCTGATCAGGGAGACCAACCTGCCGCTGTCCGAGGTCTCGCGCATCACCGGGGTGGAGCTCAACGATCTAATCGCGTTGAAGCTGAAACTCCGTCCGGTCATGACCGAACGCTCGCGGGCGGGTTAACGGCCGGCCTCGCCGGCGGGCGGCTTAACGACTAGCGTCGCCGGCGGCGGAAAGGGCAGCGCCGGAAACAGTGGCGGCGGAAACCGCGTTGCGGTTCAACCAGTCAATCAGATCGGTCTCCGAGGGCTGACCGGCGGCCAGGTTGTAGATCAGCTTGGTCGCTTCCCCGGTATCGCCCTCCACCCAGATCCCTTTCCGGTCGAGGAACACGAGCCCGAAGGCGAAACCAGCGCGTTTGTTGCCGTCGACGAAGGGATCGTTGCGCACCACCGCCGCCATGTAGGCCGCGGCCAAGGCGAAGAGACTGGTCTCCTCCGTATAAACGAAGATCTGCTGTGGCCGTGCCAAAGCCGCCTCCAGCAAGACCTGATCGCGCACGCCATGCAGACCCCCGAACGCGTCGATCAACTCATGGTGGATGGCCAGGGCCTCGTCCATCTTGAGCCAGTAAGGTTCCTTCATTTGGCAAGCTCGCGAAAGGTATCGCGGTAGTGCGTCATGACCTTCTGGGCGGAGGCCATGGTCTGATCGAAGTCGTCGTTGCGCCGCGACAGCCGATAGACACCGTTGGTTTCGCTGAGCAGAAGGTCCGCACCCTCCGACAGCGCGAGGCTCGCGACGACTTCGTCGGGGAGCACGACCGACAAACGGCCGCCCTGCTTGATCACTTTCAGCTTGTGCATTCTGATCTCCGGGAACGCGCGCCGGCGGCGCCGCCCCCCATCATAGGTTGGCAAGCCGTCAGGCACAAATCGCCGGTCGAAGGCGTCCGCGGATCGAGCTTGACCCGTCGGCGCCCCGGCATGCTTCAACAAGCCCGGCATGAGGGACGGTCAAGCAGGTGCGACGTGACAGCGTGCTCCGCCGTCAGACGTCCCGCTCGCTCTCCTCCAGGGCGGCCTGGGCGGCGGCGAGACGGGCGATGGGCACGCGGTAGGGCGAGCAGCTCACGTAGTCGAGCCCGATCGACTGGCAGAAGCGGATCGAGGCGGGGTCGCCGCCGTGTTCGCCGCAGATGCCGAGCTTGATGTCGCTTCGCACGGCCCGCCCTTTCTCCGCTGCGATCGAGACGAGCAGGCCGACGCCCTTGGGGTCGAGGGTGATGAAGGGGTCCTGCTTGACGATTCCGCGCGACTCGTAGGTCGGCAGGAAGCTGCCGGCGTCGTCGCGCGACAGGCCGAAGACGGTCTGGGTCAGGTCGTTGGTGCCGAAGGAGAAGAACTCGGCATCCTCGGCGATCTCGTCGGCGCAGAGCGCGGCGCGCGGCAGCTCGATCATGGTGCCGACCAGATAGGCGACGGTCTGACCGGTCTCGGCGAAGACGGCCTGCGCCGTGGCGTCCACCAGCTCCTTCAGGATCTCCACCTCGCGCCGGGTGGCCACCAGCGGGATCATCACCTCGGGCTCGACGGTGCCGCCGGTGTCGCGCTGTACCTCCGCCGCCGCCTCGAAGATGGCGCGGGCCTGCATCTCGTAGATCTCGGGATAGGTGATGCCTAGCCGGCAGCCGCGATGGCCCAGCATAGGATTGCTTTCCTCGAGCTGCAGGCTGCGCTGACGCACCTGCTCGACCGTGGCGCCGGCCGCCGCCGCAACCTCCTGCATCTCGGCCTCCCCGTGAGGCAGGAACTCGTGCAGCGGCGGATCGAGCAGCCGAACGGTGACCGGCAGGCCGCGCATGATCTTGAAGATCTCGGCGAAGTCCTGCCGCTGCATCGGCAGGATGCGCGCCAGCGCCTTGCGCCGCGCCTCCACCGTGTCGGCCAGGATCATCTCGCGCACCGCGATGATGCGGTCGGCGTCGAAGAACATATGCTCGGTGCGGCAGAGGCCGATGCCCTCGCAGCCGAACTTGATCGCCGTGCGACAGTCGGCCGGCGTTTCGGCGTTGGTGCGCACCTTCATGCTGCGGATGCCGTCGGCCCAGGCCATCAGCTTGGCGAAGTCGCCGGTCAGCTCCGGCTGGATGGTGGCCACCTCGCCTTCCATCACCTCGCCGGTGGCGCCGTCCAGGGTGATGATATCGCCCTCGGAAATCTCGATGTCGCGCACCCGCATCTTGCCGGTCTTGTAGTCGATCCGCAGCTCGCCGGCACCGGCGACGCAGGGCCGCCCCATGCCGCGGGCGACCACGGCCGCGTGACTCGTCATGCCGCCACGGGTGGTCAGGATGCCCTCGGCGGCGTGCATGCCGTGGATGTCCTCGGGGCTGGTTTCGACCCGGCAGAGGATCACCTTTCGGCCCTCCTGCCCCAGGGCCTCGGCACGGTCGGCGCTGAAGACCACCTGGCCGGAGGCGGCGCCTGGCGAGGCCGGCAGCCCCTTGGCGATCACCTTGCGCTCGGCCTCGGGATCGAGGGTCGGGTGCAGAAGCTGGTCGAGCGCCGCCGGGTCGACGCGGCGGACCGCCTCGGCCTCGTCGATCAGGCCCTCTTCCACCATCTGGGTGGCGATCCTCAGGGCCGCGGCGGCGGTCCGCTTGCCGGTGCGGGTCTGCAGCATGTAGAGCGTGCCGGACTGCACGGTGAACTCGATGTCCTGCATCTCCTTGTAGTGCGCCTCCAGCCGGTTGCGCACCTCGCAGAGCTGTCCGAAGACCTCGGGCATCACCTCTTCCATCGCCGGCAGGTCGCTGCCGTTCTTCTGCTTGCCCTGGACCGTCAGGTTCTGGGGCGTACGGATACCGGCCACCACGTCCTCGCCCTGGGCGTTGACCAGGTACTCGCCGTAGAAGTCGTTCTCGCCGGTCGAGGGATCGCGGGTGAAGGCGACGCCGGTGGCGCAGTCCTGGCCCATGTTGCCGAAGACCATGGCCTGGACGTTGACCGCGGTGCCCCATTCCTCGGGAATGTGGTGCAGGCGGCGGTAGGTCCGGGCACGCTGGTTGGACCAGGAGCCGAAGACAGCGGAGACCGCCTTCCAGAGCTGGTCCTGCGGCGTCTGCGGGAAGGCTTCGCCGGTCTCTTCTTCGACCTTGGCCTTGTACTGCTCGATCACCGCCTTCCAGTCGTCGGCCGTCAGGTCGGTGTCGAGTTCGACGCCCTTGTCCTCCTTGGCCAGTTCGAGAATTTCCTCGAAGTGGCCGTGATCGACACCCAGCACCACATCGCCGAACATCTGAATGAAGCGGCGGTAGCTATCGTAGGCGAAGCGCGCGTCGCCGCTCTTGCGGGCCAGGCCCTCGACCGTCTCGTCGGTGAGGCCGAGATTGAGGACCGTGTCCATCATGCCCGGCATGGAGACCCGCGCCCCGGAGCGGACCGAGACCAGCAACGGGTTCTCCACCGCGCCGAAGCTCATCCCAAGATCCCGCTCGATCGCGCTCAGCGCGTCGCGGACCTGAGCATCGAGTCCGTCGGGGTAGCCGCCATTCTGGGTGTAGTGCGTGCAGACTTCCGTGGTGATGGTGAAACCCGGCGGAACCGGCAGGCCGATGGAGGCCATCTCCGCCAGGTTCGCACCCTTGCCGCCCAGCAGGTTGCGCATCTCCGCGCGGCCATCCGAGCTGCCGCCGCCAAAGCTGTAGACCCACTTGCTCATACCATCGCTCCGTCTCGTCTGCGCGGTCCTTGGTGTCGGGAGACCGCCGTATCCTCCGCGCCCGTCAACGCGTGTGGAACATATCGAAAAAGTCGACTTCCAGCCGAACCATGCGGGCGAAGCGCTCCGCCATGGCCCGCCGCTCCTGCGCTCCGGCCGCCGCGGCGGCCCGGTCCGTCTCGTCTTTCAGCCAGAGGACGAAGGCGCGGAAATCCGCATTGACGTGCAGGTCGATCCATTCCTGAAAGTAGAAGGCGCCGGGCGACTTGGCAGCCTGCGCCTCGGCCCAGCTCAGGTAGATCCACTCGGCCGGCAGCAGCGTCGCCAGGATCTCCCCGTAGCTGCCGCGATCGCCGGCGTCTTCCATGGCCGCGATCAGGCGCTCGGTGACCTCGCGCAGCGCCGGGCGGCTGCGCTGCGCCTCCGGTACCTGCAGCGCGTCGAAGCTGCGCTGGAAATAGGTGTTTTCCGCGGAGGTCACCGCCGCCAGGAAGGTCGAGAGACGCGCCTGGGCGGCGATGTCCGGCGCCTTGCCGACGGCGAAGCCGACCATCGAGACAAGGGTGCCGACGAAGGCGTAGTCCTGTACCAGATAGTCGGCCATGGCGGCCGGCGGCAGCGTTCCCTCGCCCAGCGCCAGCGTGAAGGGATGGCCGCAGGCCGCGTCCCAGGCCGGCCCCGCCTCGCGCCGGCAGGCCTCGGCAAAGTCCTCGCCCGCCTTCGGCGAATCGCTCTTTACCGCATCGTTCATCTCAACCGCCTTCGATTGCGGAGAAGTCGGCCACCTGGCCAAGGGTGACGCCGATCCGCGCCAGCAGGCGCAGACGGTTCTTGCGCAAGCGCGCCTCCTCGGCATTGACCGTGACCGCGTCGAAGAAGGCATCGACCGGCTGGCGCAGGTCGGCCAGTGCCGCCATGGCCGCCGTGAAGTTCTCGCTGTCGAGGGCGGCGGCAGCGCGGTCTCCAGCTACTTCCAGGGCCTGGAACAGCGCCTGTTCCTCACGCTGTTCCAGCACGCCCGGTTCCACGGCACCAGAAATCTCGGCGCCATCCTTCTTCGCCTCGATGCGGACGATGTTGGCGGCGCGGCGGTAGGCGACCAGCAGGTTGGCGCCGTCGTCGGTCTTGAGGAAGTCCTCCAGCGCCTCGACGCGCCGCAGCAGACGCACCAGATCGTCCTCGCCGCCGAGATTGAAGATCGCCTGGATCAGATCGTGACGCACCCCCTGCTCGCGCAGCGCCACCTTCAGCCGATCGGCGAAAAAGGCCAGCAGTTCGTCCGCGACCGCAGCGGCCTCGGGCCGCACTCCCGACGCATGCGAAAGCTGATAAACGCCGGCATGCCCGTGGCGGAACAACGCCGCCAGCGGCAGCCGCACTTCGTTCTCGACGATCAGGCGGATGACGCCCAGCGCGGCGCGGCGCAGAGCGAAGGGATCCTTGCTGCCGGTCGGCTTCTCGTCGATGGCGAACATGCCGACCAGGCTGTCGAGCTTGTCGGCCAGGGCGACGCAGAGGCTGACCGGCGCGGTCGGGCAGAGGTCGTTCGGCCCCTGGGGGGCGTAGTGCTCGGCGATGGCCTGGGCCACCTCCGGCTGCTCGCCGTCGGCCAGGGCGTAGTAGCGGCCCATGACGCCCTGCAGCTCCGGGAACTCCCCGACCATGCCGGTCACCAGATCGGCCTTGCAGAGCCGCGCGGCGGAGCGCACCCGGTCCAGGTCGGCGCCGGGCACGGCCTTGGCGATCTCCACGGCCAGCGCGGTGATACGGTCGACCTTGTCCTCCACCGTTCCCAGGCGCGCATGGAAGACGATGGCGCGCAGCGCGGTCACGCGGCTTTGCAGGCTCTGCTTGCGGTCCTGATCCCAGAAGAACTCGGCGTCGGCCAGCCGGGCGCGCAGCACCCGCTCATTGCCGCCCAGGATGTTCTTGCGGCGCAGCGAGCCCTCGGGCGCCGTCATGTCGGCGGCCAGCAGGAAGCGCGGCGCCAGCGTGCCGTCGGGCTTCACCAGGGAGAAGTACTTCTGATGGCTGCGCATGGAGGTCGAGAGCACCTCGTCCGGCAGCTCCATGAAGCGCGCCTCGATGCCGCCCATCAGCAGCTCGGGCCACTCGACCAGACCCGTCACCTCCTCGACCAGCGGCGTGTCTTCCTTGACCGCCAGTCCGGCGGCATGGGCGAGGGCCGAGGCTTGCTCGACGAGGGCTTTGCGCCGCTCGGTCCGGTCGACCCGCACGAAGGCCCGTTCCAGCCGTTCCTTGTAGTCGGTCCAGCCTTCGACCCGGATCTCCTCAGGCGCCAGAAAGGGATGGCCGCGCGTCCGGTCGGTGAAGGCCAACCGCCGGTCGCCAAGCTCCAGCGCGCCCTCCAGCCGCAAGCCGTCGAAGAGCGCCAGCACCGCCTGCAGGGGGCGCACCCAGCGGAACTCCGTCTCGGCCCAGCGCATCGACTTCGGCCAGCCGAAGCTTCGGATCGCCTCGGCCAGCAGGGCGGGCAGCATCTCGGCGGTCGCCCGGCCCGCGATCCGGCGCACGGCGAAGAAGAATTCGCCCTTGGGCGTCTCGCGCAGCTCCGCCTCGTCGGCCGAGGCGAAGCCGTTGGCCTTCAGGAAGCCGGCGATGGCCGGCTCCGGCGCGCCGAGCTTCGGCCCCTTGCGCTCCTCCGTCCGGTCCGGCTGCTTGAGAGGCAGGCCCTCGACCACCAGCACCAGACGGCGCGGGGTCGCGCTGGCGAAGGAATGGTCGAAGGTCAGGCCGGCCGCGCCCAGCCTGTCGCAGACGAGCGCGCGCAGGGCGTCCGCCGCCTGCACCTGCATGCGGGCGGGGATCTCCTCCGAGCGCAGCTCCAGCAGCAGTTCAGGCATCGCGCGCCTCCGCTGCCGGTTCGCCGCCGGACTTAGTGCCGTCCCCGTCCGAAGACTGCGGGAAGGAGGCGACCCAGGCCTCGCAGCAGCCCTTGGCCAGGCTGCGCACGCGGCCGATGTAGGCCTGCCGTTCGGTGACCGAGATGACGCCGCGCGCATCCAGCAGGTTGAACAGGTGACTCGCCTTCATGCAGAGGTCGTAGGCCGGCAGCGCCAGACGTGCCTCCAGCAGCCGGCCGCACTCCGCCTCGGCATCCGCGAAGTGGCGGACCAGCCGCTCGGTGTCCGCCAGCTCGAAGTTGAAGGCACTGAACTCCCGCTCGGCCTGCAGGAAGACGTCGCCGTAGGACTTGCCGCCCTGCTCCGCCGGTACGCCGTCCCAGTCCAGGTCGTAGACGTTGTCCACGTCTTGGACATACATGATCAGCCGTTCCAGCCCGTAGGTCAGCTCCGCCGGCACGGGATGGCAGTCGATGCCGCCGACCTGCTGGAAATAGGTGAACTGGCTGACCTCCATGCCGTCGCACCAGACCTCCCAGCCCAGACCCCAAGCCCCCAGGGTGGGACTTTCCCAGTCGTCCTCGACGAAGCGGATGTCGTGCTCCATCGGGTCGATCCCCAGGGCGCGCAGGGAGCCGAGATAGCGCTCCTGAATGTTCGCCGGGCTGGGCTTCATCATCACCTGGTATTGGTAATAGTGCTGCAGCCGGTTGGGGTTGGCCCCGTAGCGCCCGTCGGTCGGTCGGCGCGAGGGCTGCACGTAGGCGCAGTTCCAAACCCGGTCGGGACCGAGCGCCCGCAAGGTGGTGGCGGGATGGAAGGTGCCGGCGCCGACCTCCAGGTCATAGGGCTGCAGGATGACGCAGCCCTGCCGCGCCCAGTAGTCCTGGAGCTTGAGGATCAGGCGTTGAAAGCAGGTGTCGGGATTGGCGGCGCGCTTGGCCATCGATATGCGATGCAGTCCGGGGGTTTTCGCAGGTGCGGTAGAGCGGCGTGACCCTACTGGGCGGCCCGCTGCAAATCAAGGCGCCGGCTGGCCCGGAAGAACGGCTCAATGGGGGCAGATCAATAAGGGCAGTCGGCCCGGCCGCAGTTCTTGGCGCTGGCGGCAGCCACATAGGCCCGGCAGGCCGGGCAGGGCAGCATCTCCTCAGCGTCGGGGTCGGCGGCTTGCCTGGGCGGCGCCGGCCTGGCGGCCGCGTCCCGCGGCCCCTGCGGCTTTGTCTTGCGCCCGCCGTCCGCCTGGCGGCGCAGCTTGGCCTCCGCCTTGCGGGCCGAATCCAGCCGGCCGACCAGCTTGAAGCCGTACCAGACGGCCAGAATGACACCGGCGAGAACGAGCAACTTGGTGACGCTGAATCCGAACATGGCAGCCGTTGTAGGAAGACCGGCGCGCCAGGACAAGCGCCGCCGAAATCTTGCCGCCCCCGCCCCTCGGCTTTTGCGGTTCGGGCACAAAACGACATCACGGATACTTGAATTATGAGAAAGCATCACAGATGAGATGCAAATCCGAAGGCTTAAGCCGCCCCCCGGTCACCCCCACCTGCAGGCTATCGCCGCACCCGCGTCACGGCGGAGCCGCCTCTCCCGGCCCCGGCACGACGCACCCAAAGCACCCCAACGGAGGCTGACCCATGGTCGATTTCACCCTGCACACTCCCGAAACGGCGCCGGACGGCGCCAGCGAGCGGCTGGCGACGGCCCAGAAGAACCTCGGCTTCGTCCCCAGCCTCTGGGCCGTTCAGGCCGAGGCGCCGGCCTTGCTCGAGGGCTACCAGACCCTCGCCGCGATCTTCGACAAGACCTCCTTCACCGCCACCGAGCGGCAGACGGTCATGATCACCGTCAACTTCGACAACGAGTGCACCTTCTGCATGGCGGCGCATACAGGCATCGCCAAGTCCCAGGGCGTCCCCGACGAGGTGATCCAGGCCCTGCGCAACGACACGCCGCTGCCCGACCCGAAGCTGGAGGCCCTGCGGAGCTTCACCCGCACGGTCGTCGGCAAGCGCGGCTGGGTCGAAGACGGCGACGTGGAGGCCTTCCTGGCCGCCGGCTACGGCCGGCAGCAGGTGCTGGAAGTGATCCTGGGCGTCGGCTTGAAGGTGCTGTCGAACTACACCAACCACGTCGCCGACACGCCGGTGAACGAGGCCTTCCAGAAGTTCGCCTGGATCAAGCCCTCGGCGCGGGCCGCCGAGTAAGACGTCGAAGCGGCGGCGTCTCCGACGCCTTCGAAGGTCAGACGCGAAAGGGCCGTCCCACGGGGCGGCCCTTTTCGGTCTGCCTGGGAAGTCGCACGGCGCTCAGCTCTTCGTCTCCAGATGCCACCACCTGGGCCGGCCGCCGCGATAGGCGTCGGCCCTCGGCATCAGCTCCTTGCGGGTGTTGGAGTCGAAGACACCCAGCAATAGGGCGACCACCGGCGCGTCGTCAATCGCGCCGAGAGAACTGCCGCAGGTCGGGCAGAAGGCCCGGCTGGAGGCGTCGGAGCTGCGGTAGAGGGAAGGCGCGCCTCCCGGCCCGACCCAGCGTACCGCCGCCTCCGGGAACTCGACCCAGGCCGCCGTGAGCGCGCCAGCGTGGCGCTGGCACATTTTGCAGGAGCAAGTGTGCGGCCGTTCGACCGGGCCTTCGGCCTCGAAACGGATCGCGCCGCAGAGGCAGCCACCCGCGTAAACCCTGGGCTTCGCCGCCCGCTTCGCGGCACTCTTTCGCTTCTCCAAACTGACGCTCCGACTTCCGTTTCACGCGACACATCGGAATAAAGAGACTCACAGTCGCCTGCCACTGACGGGCTGCCCGCAGGGCGGCGCCTCTAGAGTATGTTGTGATCGCATGAACCCGATTCGCGGTTCCCCCGATCACAACAAACAGACTCCAACACTTTGGATTCAGACCAGAAGCTACGTAATCGCCGGACCCACGAAGTAGGTCCGGCAGATCACTATCCGGTCTAGCTGGCGAGCTACCTATTCAGCCACCAAACGCCACCCAGAGGACCACTCCGGCATCGCCCTCAAGCATGCTGTGATAAGTACGCTGCTCGAAGGAGGTGGAATTGTTGCCCATAACAGCCAGTGGTTTGAGCCCTGCACCCTGTTGAATCATAATCCAATAAGTGTGATCTCGGGGCAGTGAGTACCGATCGAACTCTGCATCTGCTGGACTCACGGGGTAGAAGCTGAACTGCAGAGGGTGCTGGCTATAGTCTCGACCATCGCTCTCAAGCGCATTCAGTTTCGCAAACTGATACGGCGCTCCCTGATCGTCCTCTTTACTCACGTAGAGCTGAATATGGGTGAACTCGCCACCGTTGGGACCACCGTCGAAGTGGAATGAATTCTGGTGGTGGGGAACGAGTCGTTTGTTACCATGGTGTATCATGACATGGTAGGTACTCAACTCTGCATGCCCATCTTTGTGACGCTCTGGAAGGTCGAAATCAATCAGCCCGAGTCCGGTCACCATGCGACGGATGTCATCGAATTGTTCACGAGGTAGCTTGTATATTTCGTTGGTCAAGCAGGCGTTTTGAAGAGTCGGGCGGCCAAGAAAGAGACCGAATTGCTGCTTCGCTTCGGTCAGGTGCTTAGTGAGCTCCGCATTGGATACATAGACATCTTCGCTTTTGGCAGGCCCAGGATAAATGGCGTTGAAGTAAGCCACCGCCTGAGTCATGTACATCAGCTTGAACGATAAAACCTGGGCGTAAACGTAAAATGTTTTTGCCGTGGTCGGCCAGACGGCGTAGTTGTCCAGACTACTGACATCATCTTCAATTACCGCCCAGGCCGAACCCAGTTCCTTAGAGCCTTCCGCGGTGACATCGTCAGGACGACATCCAAGTGCGTTCAAGGGAATGGGCCCATTCATACTGTCGAGCGCATCCGACATCGCGCTGTAGTAATCTTTCATTTCGGCCAATGCCCCTTCGAGGTCGTATCGGGCACTGTCTGCGGCCGCTTTCAAGAAAGCATCATCAAGCATTTTCTGCATGATGTTGATCTGTGAATTGTTGTTACGCGCGCTGCCAAAAGCCCCGAATATCGTCCCAGCCAAGCCGAGGACGATACCAAGAGGGCCGGCAACGATACTTGCACCAGGAACCGTTTTGGCGATCGCCATCGATATGGAGGATGCGATAGCCAGCGATCCAGAGGTGATATCGTAGGCATTCGCATTCGGGTTTGTGAAAGTATCGATCGCCTTGCTCGTAGCATCGAGCACGCCTTGTGCCGGACTGAAATCAATTCCCTTCTCATTCGCCGCCAGAGCTTGACCCAAGTAATACTGAACACCACTCGAAGTATTAAGCAAAGGACTTGCTTGAACTTGGTTAATGATGTTGAGCAGACTTGGATTGTCGATGATTTGAGCTGAATCTGGCATGCCGCCGTCCCTATAAGTGGTGAATAGAGCTTAGTAGTAGTAACTATGGGTAGTAGAATATTTTTGCTATTTATGCACGCATAAACAGCTGGCAGGTCAGGATAATTCTTCCCATAAGGAAACGAGACAGGCATGGAGACCATGACAAGCACAGCTCCCGGGACTCCTGGTGACCAAGGAGCATTGGGGACACCTTCGGCATCCAATAGCCGCTCGGCACCACAGTACAGACTTGCCCACTGACTCCACACGCGAGTGACCCGGCCTGCCTCCCAGGCCTCCGCCACAAAAGCCCCTTTTCCTTTTCTTTGGCAATTCGAGCCACGGTCAACTCAGGAGGCCGGGCCAACCTGTATTCCCAAGCTATCACCCGCCAAATCGGATGCCGGTTTTTGGGAAACCGGGGCTTAGCCTTTTTGCCAGATGCCGCAACTCTGAGACATACTGGATGGGAAACTCAAAAGGCTCGACCATAAAGGGCGCGACTTGCCAGTGGCTGTTCGGCAAACCTTCTAACTCAAAACGAGTTGGCCTCGGCAGCCCTCTCACTGCACCGCAAGGGACGGGAGACCCGCAATGCAGGTGGATCGACGTCGGTTTCTTATCGGCTCCCTCGGCGGGGTCCTCGGCCTAGCCGCCGCGCAGCCGCTTGCGGCTGCCGCCTGGGGCCAGACCGCCGGCAGCGATCTGCGGCGCATCCCCTCGAGCGGACAGACGGTTCCCGCCGTCGGACTGGGGAGCTGGATCACCTTCAACGTCGGCGACGACCCGCTCTTGCGCGACGAGAGCGTCGAGGTCATGGCGGCCTTCGTCGAGGAGGGCGGCGGGATGATCGACTGTTCGCCGATGTACGGCTCCTCCCAGGACACCATCGGCTACGGCCTGGAGCGGCTCGGACGACCGGACAGCGTCTTCTCGGCGGAGAAGGTCTGGACCAACGCCGCCGGCGAAGGCCGGGCGCAGATCGCGGAGACACGGAGAAAATGGGGTCTGCCGCGGTTTGACCTGCTGCAGGTCCACAACCTGGTCGCCTGGGAGGGCCACCTCGACACCCTCTTCGGGATGAAGGCGGCGGGCGAGCTGGGCTACGTCGGGATCACCACCTCGCACGGACGGCGGCACGATCTGCTGGAACGGATCATGGAGACCCAGCCGATCGACTTCGTGCAGCTTACCTACAACGTCCTGGACCGCGACGCGGAGGACCGGCTGCTGCCGCTCGCCCGCGAAAAAGGCATCGGGGTGATCGTCAACCGCCCTTTCCAGGGCGGCGCCCTGACACGTCGGCTGCGCAGTGCCCCGCTGCCGGAGGCGCTGCATGAGATCGGCGCGGAGACCTGGGCTCAGGCGATCCTGAAGTACATCCTCTCCGAGCCGGCGGTCACCGTGGCGATTCCCGCCACGACCCAGGTCGCGCACCTGCGCGACAACAAGGCGGCGGCGCGCGGTCCGCTGCCCGACCCGGCGCTGCGCGCTCAGATCGTCGAGCAGGTCCGCGCGCTTTGAGACGGCTGCGGAGCGCTAGATGCTGGACTGGCTGAGCTACCGTCCGACGGACTTCCTGCTGTTCTCGCCCCGCACCTACTGGCGCCTCTTCGAGCTGGAGAACGCGGCGCTCTGGCCCCTGCCGCTGGCCACGCTGCTGATCGGGCTCGCCCTGCCGGCGCTGCTGCTCCGCCGGCGGCCGGCGACGGACCGCGCCGCCGCGCTGCTGCTCGCCGCCGCCTGGGCCTGGGTCGGTTGGAGCTTCCTCTGGCAGCGTTATGCGCCGGTCAACTGGGCGGCCGCCTATCTCGCTCCGCTGTTCGGCCTGCAGGCGCTGCTGTTCGTCTGGCTGGCTGTCCGCGGGGACGGCATCCGCCTGCGCCAAGGTCTCGATCCGCAGGCTGCCGCTGGCTTCGCGCTGATTGGGTATGCCCTGCTGCTGCATCCCCTGACAGCCCCGCTCGCCGGGCGACCGCTGGCGGGCGCCGAGATCGTTGGCATCGCGCCCGACCCGACGGCGATCCTCACCCTGGGGATCGCGCTGCTGCAGCCGCCCGGCAGCGCGCGGCGCCTGCTGTTCCTCGTGCCGTCACTCTGGCTGGCCGCGAGCGCCGCGACCCTGCTCACCTTGGCGGCTCCTGAAGGTTGGATCTCCGCCGCGACGCTGGCCCTCGCCGCGATCCTGGGCTTCCTCGATCTTTGGAGGGCGCGGGCCGACAGGAGCCGGCTGTCGCCACAAAACGAGACAGCCCGCGACGGCGATCAGAGACATGCCGGCGACGGTCGCGGCATCGGGTAGCTCGAGGAAGAGCACCAGGCCCCAGAGCACCGCGAAGGGCAGATAAGCGTAGTCGAAGGTGGCGATCACCGCGGGCGGGCCGCACTGATAGGCCCTGGCCACCCCGGTTGCGACGGCAACGAAAAGCGCGGCCAGCAAAGCCATGAAGCCCCACGCCCGACCACCCATGGGCGCCCAGTCTCCGAGCAGGAAGGGATTGGCGGCGGCCACACGAAGCTGCGGATCCAGAAGCAAGAGCGCCCCGACGCCGAACAGACCCGCGAGGAGAAAGCAGGTATTGAGACCAAGAGACAGGGTCAGGGGACTGACCTCGATGCACTTGCTGCGCGTGATGACCATGGCCAGCGCATAGGCGCCCGCGGCGAAGAGCGGGAGGATCATCGCCCAGGAGAAGACCTCCGTGCCCGGACGTAGGATCACCAGGACGCCGAGAAACCCGAGACCGAGAGCCAGCTTCAGTCCCGGCCCGGGCGGCTCGCCGATCGCAAGCGCCGACAGCAGCGCGACGAGCAGCGGCGCCGTGTAGAGCGCGCTGGCGGCGAGAGACAGGGGCAGCAGCGGCAAGGCGATGTAGAAGGCAATCCACATGGCGACCAGCAGCAGGCTGCGGAGCAGGATCCAGCCAAGCGCGCCGCGTTCGACAGCCGGCCCCCGCCCACGCACGGCGATCAGGGCCGCCAGAAGCGGCAGAGCCAAAAGCGAACGCAGCAGGAAAATCTGCCAGAGGGTGAAGTCTGTGCTGAGGTCCCTGACGAGGGCATCCCCCAGCGACATCAGAAATACGGACGTGACGATCAGCAGGATTCCCAGCCCCACCTGCTCGGGGCGATCTCTCGTTACTCGGCTCATGCTGGCAGTTCCGTCCGCTCGATCGTGGATGAATTTCGATCAAGCCTGACGCCGGGCAGCTAAGGTTCTCAAACGACTTTTGCGTTCAATTCCATTACACTGAGTTATGAATCGCTTTCGGAAGAGCCTGCCGCCGCTGGCCAGCCTTCTGCCTTTCGAGGCGGCCGCCCGGCTTGAGAGCTTCACCCAGGCGGCCGAGGAACTGCATCTGACCCAGGCGGCGGTCAGCCGGCAAATCCGGTCCCTGGAGGAGGATCTGGGCGTACGGCTGTTCGAGCGGCGGCATCGGGCCGTCTTCCTGACCGAAGCGGGTCGCGACTTCGCCCTCAGCGTGGCGGCCAGTCTGGAGACGCTGGCGGCCCGTGCGACGGAACTGCGCGGCACGCAGCGAAGCGGCGAGGTCGTGCTCTTCGCGGAACTCTGCTCGGCCTACTACTGGGTGATGCCCCGGCTCTCCGGCTTTCATCAGCGCAATCCGCGCATCGAGATCCGGGTCTCCGCCTCGACCCGGCCGGTCGCCCAAACGCCGGAGCCTTTCGATGTCGCCCTGCAGACGTCGGACCGCCCGAGCGGTCCCTACCCCCTGGCCTTCACGGCATCGGACGAGGTCTTTCCCATCTGCAGCCCTGCCTACCTCGCCGGGCGTGAGACGCCCTTGCCGCTGCCGCTCCCCTTGTCCGATCTGCCGAACCACCGCCTGCTGCATCATCGGGTCGAGCCGCAGGACTGGCTGGAGTGGGACGACTGGCTGGACCGGCTCGGCAGCCCGCTGCGGGTCGGCCATCGGGGTACGGCCTTCGACAGCTACCCGGTGCTGATCCAGGCGGCCGTCGAAGGCCACGGCATCGCGCTCGGCTGGCGGCGGGTGATGGAACGGCTGCTGCAGTCCGGCAAACTGCTGCGCCCCTTTCACGAGAGCGTGGCCCTGCCCCGGGGCCTCTCGATCTATCGGCGGGAGCGGGGACGAGTCCGTCCGGAGGCGGCGGCCCTGCTGTCGTGGCTGGAGGACGAGCTGACCTCCGACGGCTGAACAGATCGGCCGGCCGGCGACGACCGGCGTGCCGCCACCTGAAAGAGCACGGCGCCGCCGACGATCAGCAGGAGGGCGACCGCGAAGCCTTCGGGCAGGGTCTCGCCCAGGAACAGGACCGCCACGGGCGTGCCGACCGCCGCCGCGACGGACCCGATCTGGCTGAGGTAGACCGGACCGGCCGTCTGCTGGAGCCGGAAGTAGGCGACGAACTGCAACGCGAAGGCAGCGGTGTTCAGACCGGTCAAAGCGAGCAGAAAACCCTGGTCCCAGAGCCGGGCGGCCCCGGCGATCCCCTCGCTGGCGGCCGCGAACGGCACGGTCAGGATCGCAGCCAGCAGCAGCATCAGGGCCGCCAGCAGCAGGGGCGGCGCGCCCTCCGGCCAGAAACGGGTGCGGAAGAGGTTGCCGCAGGCGAGAACCAAGGGAATGGCCGAGGCGACCAGGACCCAGACGACAGCCTCCTCGTCCGCCGAGAGGCCGCTGAGTTTCGAGATCGCCAGCAGAAGTCCGCCGGCCAGGGCGACGGTCACGCCCAGAGCCCGCAAGGGCGCGAAGCGCTCCATGCCCACCGCGAGCGCCAGGACATACGTGACCAGGAGTGGAAAGGCGAAGGCGAGCGAGACGTAGCCGGCACCCACATGAGCGACCGACAAATAGGCCATGGCGCTTGGCAGCGCCTGGAAGGCTCCAGCCCCGAGACCGTAGAGCAGCAGGCGGCGCCAGTTGCCTTTCGCTTGACCGGAGAGCAGTGCGACGCCCATGAGGGCCAGACCCGCACCGCTCATGACCAGGGTCAGGAACCAGAGCATCGGCGCGCCGGCGTCGGCGGCGAGCCGCGACAGAATGATCGTCACCGCCAGCAAGCACCCGGTGACCAGCAGCAGTGCCGGAGCTTGCAGACCCACAGCGAAGGCTCCCTGCGGATCGGCTGTCTGGGGTTCCGGTCTCGGTTGAGGCTTCGACTGGGGCATTGGTGCCGCTTTTCGGTAAGATGGTCTGTCGATGACAAGTATCTTTGCATTAACTATCTTAATATCAAGATATATGGAGGCAAGGTGACCCGAGAAAACGACTGCGATCGGGCCGCGCGGGCCGTCGCCCAATGGCGTCGGGAGTTTCCGGACTGGGACCTTCGCCCGATGGAGGTCTTGGGCCGCCTGAGCGAGACCGCCGCCGTGATCGAGCGCAATCACCTCGCGCCCCTCTTCGCGGCCTTCGGCCTGCAGCCGGGCGAATTCGACGTGCTCGCCAGCCTGCGGCGCTCGGGGGCGCCCTACGAGATGACGCCGACGCAGCTCTTCGAGATCACCATGCTCTCGTCGGGCGGGATGACGGCGCGGATCGACCGGCTGGAGCGCATGGGCTTCGTTGCGCGCCGCCACAATCCGGAGGATCGGCGCGGCATCCTGGTGAGCCTGACCCCGACCGGCCGCGATCTGATCGAGCGCGCGGTGCCGGAACACCTGGCCAATCAGACACGGCTGACGGCCGTTCTGACGGCGGAGGAGTTGTGCGACCTTTCCGCACTGCTGAAAAAACTGCTGCGGCACGCCCAGGCCGAGTGACGCGGCCGAGCCCCGGCGGTACGCCCCGCACAAGAAGCGGATGGAGCACGCGCGACGGCCACCCTACCCCTCAGCTCTTCACGGACCTTTGGGGATAGCCGAATGCAGCTCAACGGAAAGACAGCGATCGTAACGGGCGCCAGCAGCGGGATCGGGGCCGCCGCCGCGCGCCTCTTCGCGGCGGAGGGCGCGGCGCTCATCCTCGGCGCAAGACGGGAGGCGCATCTCGAACGGCTGGCCGGGGAGATCGTCGAGGACGGCGGGCAGGCGGCTTGGCTGGCCGGCGACCTCTGCGATGAAGACCACGCCGAAGCCCTGGTGCAGCTGGCGGTCTCCACCTTCGGCGGCCTGGACGCCGCCTTCAACAATGCGGGCATCCTCGGCGAGCTGAGCCCGCTCCCCGAAATGAAGAGCGAGACCTGGCATCGGGTGGTCGCGACCAACCTGACCAGCGCCTTCTACGCGGCCAAACACCAGATCCCCGCGATGAAGGCGGCGGGCGGCGGCGCGATCCTCTTCACCTCCTCCTTCGTCGGCTCCGGCATCGGCCTGCCCGGGATGGGCGCCTACGCGGCCAGCAAGGCCGGCCTGGTCGGGCTGACCCAGGTGCTCGCGGCGGAACACGGGCCGGAGGGCATCCGGGTCAACAGCTTGCTGCCAGGCGGGACGAAGACGCCCATGGCCGGAGACGATCCGGATTTTCATGAGTTCGTGGAAGGTCTTCACGCGCTCAAGCGCATGGCCGAACCAGAGGAAATCGCGCGGGCGGCGCTCTTCCTGCTCTCCGACAGCGCGTCTTTCGTGACCGGCAGCGCTATGCTGGCCGACGGCGGCTGTTCGATCGCCAAGACCTAGGGCAAGGGGCGCGGGCCGAAAGGCCTAAAGCCCGAAGCGGCTCCAGAGGGCGCGGTCCTCGACGGCGGCCAGGGCGCCGTCGGCCAGGTCCTGCGGCCGCCAATCGGCCAAGCCGAGAGCCGGTCCGCCGCCCACCGCACCCGTCGAGTGCGACAGGCCGAACCTGCGGCGCAGCCAGCTTTTTTCACCGTCGACGCGGCGGAGCTGCACCCGCTCGCCGTAGCGCTCGCGCAGGATGCCGCGCAGGTCGCCCAGGCCGTCGATCAGACCGACCTCCTGCGCCGCGCGCCCGGCATAGATCTCTCCGGAGAAGAGCTCCTCCTCCTTGCCCTTCAGACGGTCTCCGCGGCGGGCGCGCACATAGGACTTGAAGGACTCGTGGATGTCGCCCTGCAGCCGCTTGAGACGATCCACGTCCTTCTTGCGGGCCGGCTGGAAGGGATCGAGCAGCGACTTGTTCTCGCCTGCGGTGTAGAGCCGGCGCTCGACGCCGACCTTCTTGATCGCCTCCTGAAAGCCGAAGGCGGAGGCGATCACGCCGATGGAGCCGACCAGCGAACTTTCCTGGGCATAGATCTCGTCGGCGGCGCAAGCCAGCCAGTAGCCGCCCGAGGCCGCCACGTCCTCGCAAAAGGCGTAGACCTTGACGTCCTTCTCCTCGGCCAGGTCGCGGATGCGCTTGGCGATCAGGGCCGACTGGGCCGCCGCCCCGCCCGGCGAGTTGATCGCCAGCGCCACGGCCTTGAGCCGTGGCTGCTTGAAGGCCCGGTTGATCGGCCCGGCCAGCTCGGCCAGGCTG
Organism: Algihabitans albus; assembly: GCF_003572205.1. Lineage (NCBI taxonomy): Bacteria > Pseudomonadati > Pseudomonadota > Alphaproteobacteria > Rhodospirillales > Rhodovibrionaceae > Algihabitans > Algihabitans albus. The sequence continues at coordinate 55,264 of NZ_QXNY01000008.1, read as the reverse complement.
AGCCCACGGCGCAGCGCCGAACCGACGCCGATCGTGCCCGACAAACGGATGACAGCAACCACCGGCGGTGGGTTCCGGTAATTCTCGTGCGGGATCCAACGGAAAAGCTTGGCGATGTCCATAGATCTCTAAATGACAGAGCTGGCCGGAAAATCCAGAGGAAATGCGGTCGCGGCCGCGGGAGGCGCGGTAAAGACGGCGATATCACCGGCTCTGTAGAAGGAAACCCGCCATCACAACCACACGCCTACATATAAACCGAAGTCGCCTTGGCCGCAGTCCCGGCCGGGATCTCGGATAGGATGGTCCAACCGCCAGCCTTCGCGTCCATGCAGGACTACGTCGCACGCCTCGGCGACGGAGGCTTCTGGGCGCCCTACCTCGCAGAGATCGTGGCACGTCATGGCTTGGCCGGCGGCGCGGGACCGCCGGTTGCCGGGGTCAACGCGACCTACCCGACCTTCCTCTGCAGCAATCCGAGCGGCGACCTGGCGGTGAAACTGTTCGGCTACTTCCACCCTTGGCGCCGGAGTCACGCAGCGGAGCGAGCAGCCTATGCCCTGCTCGCGAGCGACCCGGAGATCGCAGCGCCCCGGCTGCTGGGCGAGGGGCGCTTGTTCGACGGCTCCGACGCACCCTGGTCCTATCTGATCACCAGCCGCATGGCTGGCGCCGCCGCCTGGCGGGCCGAGCTGTCGGCGGAAGAGCGTCTGTCGCTGGCCGCCGAGCTGGGACGGCAGGTCAAGCGGCTGCACGCCCTGCCGACGACGGGCCTCGCCAGTCGGAAGCACTGGCCGATAGCAGACCTGAAGACGGCTCTGGCGAAAAGCTCGCTGCCGCCGCACCTGATCGCGCAGGCCGAGACCTACCTCGCCCGGCTCGGTCCCTTCGACCGCGTCTTCACCCACGGGGACATTACCGCCAACCATGTCTTCGTGGCAGAGCGCCGCTTGGCCGGGATCATAGACTGGGGCGATGCCCTGGCGGCCGATCGCCACAGCGAGCTGATCCAGCCCTATCGCGACCTCTTCGGCTGCGACAAGGCGTTGCTCCAGACTTTCCTGGAGGCCAGCGACTGGCCCGTCGGCAGAGACTTCGACCGGAAGACGCTCGGTCTGGCGCTGATCCGTCAGGCCATCGGAGCCACACAGCACCGCTCGATGGACGTCTTCGAACCCATCGCGGAGCGCTTCCCGCTCCAGGACATCGCCACGCTCGACGAGTTGGCGCGCGAACTCTTCGCGCTTTGAGGCCCGTCGTTCGTCCCGCTCTCTAAATCTGTTCCTCGAACCCCGTCAGGACGTTGACGGCGTTCACACCGATCTGCTCGACGGCGTAGCCGCCCTCCATGACGAAGAGCGTGGGCAGGCCGAGATCGGCGATGGTCCGGCCGATCTGCAGGTAGTCGTCGCCCTCCAGGGTAAAATGGCTGATGGGGTCGTCCTTATAGGTATCGACGCCGAGAGAGATCACCAGCGCCTCCGCGCCGAAGGCGCCGATCCGCCGGCAGGCTTCCTCCAGGGCGCCCGACCAGCGCTCGAAGCCGGTGCCCCACTCCAGCGGGAAGTTGGCGTTGGCGCCCTCTCCCGGGCCTTCCCCGGTTTCGTCCTCGTAGCCCAGGAAGAAGGGGAACTCCTGCTTCGGGTGACCGTGCAGCGAGGCGAAGAAGACGTCGGGCCGGTCGTAGAAGATCGATTGAGTGCCGTTGCCGTGATGATAGTCCACGTCCAGGATCGCGACCTTCGCCGCGCCCTGATCGCGCAACCACTGGGCCGCCACGGCGGCATTGTTCAGGAAGCAGTAGCCGCCGTAATAGTCGGCCGCCGCGTGATGCCCCGGCGGGCGGCAGAGCGCGAAGACACCGCGCGCGCCTTCCTTCACCCGCGCCGCGCCGGTCAGCGCCACGTTAGCCGAGGCGCGGGCGGCCCGCCAGGTGCCGGACATGATCGGCGTGCCGGCATCGAAGGAGAAGTAGCTGAGCTTGCCGTCGATGCTTTCCGGCTCGCGCGCCCGCATGCCGCGGACCTGCCAGTTGAGCGGCAGGGCGTCGTGCTCCCGCCCGCTCTTCACCCAGTCGCCCCAGGCCGCCGCCAGGAAAGACAGGTAGCGCGCGTCGTGCACCGCCTCCAGCGGCTCCAGGCCGAAGTCCTGGGGCTCCAGAATGTCGCCCAGCCCGACGGCGCGCACCCGCTCCAGCACCATCTCGGCCCGGCGCGGCATCTCGAAGGGCGGCAGAAGCTGGCCGTCGATCAGTTCGGCCTTGCCGTCCTGGTAGCGGTGGTCCTCGCTATAGATCGTCAGCATCGTCTCTTTCAGTTCAGGTTTAGAGTGACATGCTCGGCGCTCCAGGCGCCGGGCCAGACTTCGGCGCCGCCGGCACGCAGGCGATGGATTTCGCCGAAGGGGATGTCGCGGGCGATCAGCAGCGGTCCCTCGTCCTCGGCGGAGTCCGCCGCCGGAATCTCGTCGTGCAGGCCGACGAAACCGAGGCTTTCCTCGCAAGGCAGAAAAACGCTGCAGCCGGACGTATTGGTCTCGCGCGGCTTGTTGGTCGAGGCTGCGCCGATCACCCCGACGGCGGCGACGGCGGCCTGAAGTTCCACGGCCCGCGCCTTGGCGCAGCCGAAGACGCGGGCGTAGCCGGAGAGCTTCGCCGTCATGGAGGGCACCAGGATCAGGTCGGGGCGCTCCGGCGCCAGCAGCGCGGCCAGGGCCGGCAGTTCGATATCGAGACAGATCAGCGTCGCCAGCTTCAGTCCCTTCCAGGTGACAACCTGCAGGCACTCGCCCGGCCGGAGGTTCCAAGCCTCGGGATCCTTCTCGCCCGGCGTGAGACAGAGCTTGTCCTGCCGCACCACCCGGCCGTCGGGCAGCAAGAGATGCGCCCGGTTGACGTAGGCCGAACCCATGGCAGGCGCGGGCTCCAGCTTCACCGGCAGGGTGCCCGCGAGCAAGGCCATGCCATGCCTGGCGGGCAAGGGCGCGATGGCCTCCAGCGCCGCCTCGGCCTGCGCGGCCATCCAGGGAATTTCCTCGGTCGCCCCGATCCCTTCGGGCGCGAAGGAGAGCCACTGTTCCGACATGTACTCGGGAAGGACCAGCAGTTCCGCGCCGCCCGCCTTGGCCCGCAGCATCTGCGCCTCGACCGCCGCCGCCCAGGCGCCGATGCCGTTCAGGGGCCTGGTCAGGTTCACCGCCCAGAGCGCGATCGTCAGCTTGTCCGGCGCGTTCTCGCTCACAAACTGTCCTTTCCCGCAAAAGGAAAAAGGTGGCCGGACGCCGTCATGGACGCCCGGCCACGGAGACTCAACTGAGACGACGTCCTACGACTTCAAGCGCGTCCAGACCCGGTTGCGCAGCTCGCGCGCCGGGACCGGGCAGTCGATGCTCGGACGCAGCCGCTCGGCGAACTCCGCCGGCATGTTGACCGCCGGATTGGCCTTGAGCGCCTCGTCGAGATAGTCGGACGAGCCGTCGATAGCGTTCATATAGCCGGTGAAGTTGGAGGCGACGGCCGCGTTCTCCGGCGCCAGCATCCAGTCGATGAAGGTCCTCGCGTTCTCGGCGTTGGGGGCATCCGCCGGGATCATGAAGTTGTCGGTCCAGAAGGTGATGCCCTCGACCGGATAGATATAGACGGCGGACGGCAGATCGGTAGAGGTCCGGTGGGAAGCGCCGTTCCACTGGTGATGCATGATCACCTCGCCGGAAATCATCCGGTCGATGGTGCCGTCCGACTGGTACATCTTCACGTGGGGCTTCTGGGCCTCCAGCAGCTCGAGGATCGCCTGGGCCTCCTCCGGCGCCTCGGTGCACTTGTTGAAGCCCAGGTAGTAGGCGGCGGCGTTGTAGACCTCGACCTCGTCGTTCAGCATGGCGATCTGGCCCTGCAGTTCGGGACGGGGCTCGAAAACCTCCTTCCAGCTTTCCTCCAGGTCGCCATCGATCCGCTCCGAGTCGTAGGTGACACCGGTGGTGCCCCACATGTAGGGCGCGGAGTAAAGCCGCTCGGGATCGAAGAAGGGCGCGTCATGCGGCGCCACGATCTTCGCGCCGTTGGACATCTCGAGCGCATCGATCCGCTGCGCCAAGCCTTCCTCGATCAGAATGGCGACCATGTAGCCGGACGGCACGATGACGTCGTAGCCACCGGCCCCGGCCTGCAGCTTGGCCAGCATGGTCTCGTTGGAATCGTAAACGTCGAGTGTGACGGCGATGCCCGTCTCCTCCTCGAACTTGGTCAGCAGCTCGGGCGGAAAGTAGTTGGACCAGTTGTAGAGGAACAGCTCGCCCCCGGCCTTGGCGGCGTTGGCGCCGGCAAGCAGGGCAACCGCCGAGGCGGCTGCGATCAGATGTCGTTTCATAGCTTTTTCCCACTCCCTGTTATCGATTTGCATCCCAACCAGCGCCGGCAAGATGGTTGCGCCGGCAGCGTCAAGGCGTCAACGGCGCAACCTTCCGACCAGGAAAGAGAGCGTGACGAAGACGATGGAGACCACCAACATCAGGGCGGAGATGGCATTGACCTCGGGCGTGATGCCGATCCGGATCATGCCGAAGATGTAGACCGGCAACGTGGTCGCGCCGGGCCCCGCCACGAAATAGGTGATGGTGAAGGTATCGAGGGAGATGATGAAGGAGAGCATGGCGCCCGACAGGATACCCGGCCAGAGCAGCGGCAGGGTGACGCGCCGGAAGGCCTGGATCTCGTTGGCATAGAGATCGGCCGCCGCCTCCGGCAGCGCGGGGTCCAGGCCCTGGAGGCGCGCGCGGATCGGCAGGTAGGCGAAGGGAATGCAGAAGACGGTGTGGGCGATGATCACCGTCGTCAGGCCGAGCTGGATACCGAGCGCGACGAAGAACAGCAGCGTCGCGACGGCCGTCACGATCTCGGGAATGATCAGGGGAAAGGCGATCACCGCGTTGACGCCGTCCTCGCCGCGGAAGCGGTGACGCGCCATGGCCAGGGCGGCCAACAGTGCGACCGACGTGGCGATCAGGGTCGCCGTCGTCGCCACGATCAACGAGTTTCCGGCCGCCGACAGAATATCGTCGTTGCGCAGCACGACGCCGTACCAGTCGAGCGAGAAGCCCGTCCAGATGGTCGCCTGGCGGTTCTCGTTGAAGGAAAAGGCGATCAGCACGAAGATCGGCAGGTAGAGATAGGCGAAGAAGAACGCGGCCCCCGGCGCGATGCCGGGGAATCTCCAGAGCGGGTTCTTGCTGCGTCTCGACATCGCCCGGCGCCCCTCTACCCGCGTCCCGGCGGGCGGCGGAAACGCATCAGGTAGAGCGTCATCGCCAGCAGCACGATGGAGAGCAGCGCGAAGGCCAGGGCCGCGCCCAGGGGCCAGTTGCGCGCCGCCCCGAACTGGCTCTGAATCAGGTTGCCGATCATCATCGACTTGGAGCCGCCGAGCAGCTCGGGCGTGATGAAGGCGCCCAGCGAGGGAACGAAGACCAGAATACAGCCCGCCGCGATGCCCGGCAGGGCCAAGGGCACGATCACCCGCTGGAAGGCGCGGCGCTTGTTGGCGCCCAGGTCGAAGGCCGCCTCGACCAACCGCAGATCGAGCTTTTCCAGGCTGGCGTAGATCGGCAGCACCATGAAGGGCAGGAAGGAATAGACCAGCCCCAGCGTGATGGCGACGTTGGTGTAGAGCAAGGTGATGGGCTGATCGATCAGGCCCAATCCCATCAGGCTCTCGTTGACCAGACCGTTGCTGCGCAGCAGCAGGATCCAGGCGTAGTTGCGGACCAGCAGGTTGGTCCAGAAGGGGATGGTCACCAGGAAGATCAGCAGGTTGCGATACTTCGCCGGCTGCAACGCCATGTAGAAGGCGGCCGGAAACCCGATCGCCAGGCAAGCCAGAGTGGTGACGGAGGAGAGGATGAAGGAGCGGGCGAAGATCTGCAGGTAGTCGGGGTTGATCGCCAGATCGCCCAGCAGGTTCTCTTCGAAGAGGAAGGCCACATAGGCATCCACGGTATGGACGCCCCACTGCACGCCGCCGTTGACGCCGCGCTCGAGCATCGAGACATAGGCCATCAGCCCGATCGGCAGCAGCATGAAGACGCCGATGATCAGCAGCGCCGGTCCGATCAAGGCGATCAGACGCGCCCTGCGGCTGCGGCGCAGCAGATCGGCGAGCGCAGTCAGGGGAGAGAGGGAGGGCGAGTCACTGAGGGAGTCCGTCGGAGGCACGGCCATCAGTCGACCAGCACCTGAACCGCATCGGCACCGACCCGAACGCCGACCCGCGCGCCGGCCGCGAAGTCGGCCTGGGCCCCCTGGCGGTTCTGCACGCGCACCTGAAAGGGGCCTGGAATGCCGTCGATTTCCAGGACGTAGAGCGTGTCGGTCCCGAAGTAGACCACCTGCGTCACGCTGCCGGTCAGATGGCCATCGCCGGCCACATCGCCAGCCGGGCCGTCCCCGCCGGCAAGCAAGTCGACACGCTCCGGCCTCAAAGCCAGGGTCACCTCGGCACCTTCGGTATGATCGTGGGGATCGCGGCCGGACAGCAGAGCACCGCCGGGGACCCTGTAGCGCGCGCCGCGCAGTGCGACTTCGGCCGGCAGGAAGTTGGTCTCGCCGATGAAGTCTGCAACGAAGCGGTTGATCGGGCGTTCGTAGATCTCGTCCGGGCCACCGGTCTGCTGCACCGTACCGTCGGACATTACCGCGACACGGTCCGACATGGTCAGCGCCTCTTCCTGATCGTGGGTGACGAAGACGAAGGTGATGCCGGTTTCGCGCTGCAGACGTTTCAGCTCGACCTGCATCTCCTTGCGCAGCTTGAAATCCAGCGCCGAAAGCGGTTCGTCGAGCAACAGCACGCGCGGGGCGTTGGCCAGCGCCCGGGCCAGGGCGACACGCTGCTGCTGGCCGCCGGAGAGCTGGCCGGGGCGGCGGTCGCCCAGCCGCTCCATCTTCACCAGATCCAGCATCTCGGCGACGCGGCCGCCGATGCGCGCCGGCTCCCAGCCCTGCATCTCGAGGCCGAAGGCGACATTCTGCGCCACCGTCATGTTGGGAAAGAGCGCGTAGGACTGGAACACGGTGTTGACCGGGCGCTTGAAAGGCGGCCGGCCGGCGATGTCCTCGCCGTCCAAAAAGATCTCACCCTGGCTCGGCTGTTCGAACCCCGCGATGAGACGGAGCAGCGTGGTCTTGCCGCAGCCCGAGGGGCCCAGCAGGGTGAAGAACTCGTTGCGTGCGATCGTCAGGGAGACCCGGTCGAGCGCACGCACCTGATCGGTGCCGCTACCGAAGACCTTCGTAAGGTCGCGCACGTCGATCGCTGCGACCGCTCCGTCGCGCATGCCCAGCCGTTACCCCCTGTCACTTCGTATAATTGCGAGCGAGTATTTCAGGGAATCCGGCGGACGGGCAAAGAGTTTTTGCGGCGCGGCATCCGTCCGATTCCGGCCGCCGGCTGTCACTCGTCCAGGGAGAGTTGCGCCCGTCCACGCAGGACAGCCTCCGCTTCCGCGGTGAATTGGCCTGCAGACGCGTGCAGCGACAGTCCCGGCAGCAGCGTGGTTCCGGCACGGCTGCCCCGTGTTGCCTGGACGAGGATGCGCTTTGCTGGCTTGCCGGTCTGCGGCCAGAGCGGCAGCACGCGAAGGTCGCCGGCCGCCCCCTCCAGAGCGGCCAAAATGAAGCTCAACCGCTCGGCCCGGTGGATCAGCGTCAGAGTGCCGCCTTGCCTCAGCCGCCGGAGACCGAGTTCGAGCCACAGGGTCAGCGGTGCGCTGGCTTCCCGATTCGCAAGATCCTTGCTGGCCAGAGGCGACGCCTCGGCCGCGGAGAGCTGAAACGGAGGATTGAGCAACACCCGGTCGTAACCGCTGCCCAAGGTCCTCGGCGGCGCGGCGACGTCGCCCTCCAGGACGGTCAGGCCCGCCGCAGGCGGCGCGGCACCTTCGGCAGACCGCCCGTTTGCCTCCGCGTTATGCCGGGCCAGCGCGGCCAGCCCCGGCTGCAGTTCCAGCCCGGTCACGGACAGATTGGGGAGACGCACCAGCAGACAGAGCGCTGCGGCGCCGGCGCCGCAGCCCAACTCCAGGACCCGTTCGCCGGGCCGGGCCGGAACGGCGGCGGCCAGCAGGACCGGGTCGATCGCGGCGCGATAGCCCGCCAGCGGCTGGCGCAGAGAGACCCGGCCGTCCAGGAGTCGGTCGTCGCTGGTCGTCATGGTTACCAACCCTCGCCCGACCAGACCTCCTCCCCAGCCTGCTCCAGCAGACGCCGCGCAGCACCGTAATCCTCCTCCACCACCACCAGACGGCGCGGGATGGCGATGGCCGAGCCCTCCAGCACGCTGGCGTGACTGTCCAGCACCAGCGGCTCGATCCCGGCATCGCGCAACAGCGCCTGCAGCCAGGACAGCTTCACCAGGTCGTTGGTCCGCAACAGTTCGCGCATAACCTCGATCTCCCGACCGAACTCTCAGATCCGCCAGAAATGCGGCCGGTTTTCCCCAACGCTTGACCGCCCGCCGCTTGTTCCTATGCTGCCGTTGCAAGGGAGGGCTGGGGAGTCGGTCTGTTGTCGGCAGGCCGCGCAACCCCACATTGGTCACAGTAGCACGCGCTTTGCGCCGGCTCCTACCGAGCAGGAACCGGGCAAGGGCGGTCAGCTAGAGATAAGAAAGCGAAGTATTGGCCTTGCGCCCCGTCGCCGAAATGCAAGCCGACCGCCGGGACCAGTCCCGAACGGACGGCAAACCGCCGCTGGCGGGCAGTCTGGAGCCGCTGCAGGGTCTGGTCGCGGACGACCTGACGCGGGTCAATAGGATCATTCTGGACAAAATGCAGTCGCCGGTGGCGCTGATCCCGCAATTGGCCGGACACATCGTCGCGGCCGGGGGCAAGCGCCTGCGCCCCATGCTGACACTGGCCGCGGCCCGGCTTTGCGGCGCGCGGGGCGAACGGCACTATGCGCTCGCCGCCTGCGTGGAGTTCATTCACACGGCGACCCTGCTGCACGACGACGTGGTCGACGACAGCCACCTGCGCCGCGGCCTGGAGACGGCCAACGCCGTCTGGGGCAACAAGGCCAGCGTGCTGGTCGGCGATTTCCTCTTTTCCCGAGCCTTTCAGTTGATGGTCGCAGACGGCTCGCTGGCCGTCCTCAAGCTGCTGTCGGATGCCTCCGCCACCATTGCCGAGGGCGAGGTGCACCAGTTGATGACCGCCAACGACACGGCGACCGACGAACAGGCCTATCTGGAGGTGATCGAGGCGAAGACTGCCGCGCTCTTCTCCGCCGCCTGCGAGATCGGCGCGGTGGTGGCCGACCGGCCGGACAGCGAGCAACTGGCGCTGCGCAGCTTCGGCCTCAACTTCGGCAACGCCTTCCAACTGGTCGACGACATCCTGGATTACTCGGCCGAACAACTGGCGCTCGGCAAGTCGATCGGGGATGATTTTCGCGAAGGCAAGATCACCTTGCCACTTGTTCTAGCCTTCGCGCGTGGCAGCGAAGACGAGAAGAGCTTCTGGCGGCGCTGCGTCGAAGATCTGGAACAGCGAGACGGCGACCTGGAGCAGGCCCTCGCCCTGATGCAGCGGCACGGCGCGCTGGAGGACTCGAAGCAGCGGGCCCGCGACTATGCGGAGCGCGCGCGCCTGGACCTTGGGATCTTTCCGGACAACGCCGCCAAGCAGGCACTGCTCCAGGCCATCGACTTCTGCGTCGAGCGCCTCTACTAGATCGCATGCCGGTGCCGCGAACGGGACGTTTCGATGCGGCAGGCGCGCCTCGCCCGTCTCATCGTATTGAAGATCGCGGACTGTCCGAGGTTCGCCGAAGGCCCCCGGGCTTCGCGAGACCGAACAGCGCCGCTGCGACCGCCGGCCCTTCCGGACAGCCCACCCACCCATCATGGCGACAGCGACACGCGCAGGACAGCGCGGTGCCGGGAACACAGCCGCCGGCCGGCATCTCCCTCGACGACGACGACGCAACCGACGTCGCGATCGAACGTCGGATCCGCACGATTCTCGGTAAGATCGAAGACTTCTCGCAGGTCGCCGTCGAGGTGAACGCGGGCGTGGTCACGCTGACGGGCCGGGTTCTCGAAGCCGGCGATGTCGAAGACTTGGCAGCCTTGGTCGCCCGGGTCCAGGGCATGGTCACGATTGAAAATGCCGTGGCGGAAACGACCGACTTGTCGGACCGCCTCAACCCGGCCTGGGAGCGTTTCCTGTCCCGGCTCGATCAAGTGATCGCCTATCTTCCCCTGCTGCTCGTCGCCTTCGCCGTCTTTCTGGTTATCGCGGCCTGCGGTTTCATTCTGGCGACCAGCCGGCAACCTTTCGAACGCTTGGCTCCGAATCGCTTTATCGCCGATATCTATCGGCAGATCGTCCGAATCGCCTTCATTCTGGCCGGACTGGTGGTCGCTCTCGATATCCTCGGCGCTGTCGCCCTGATCGGGACGCTGCTGGGGGCGGCCGGCCTTGTCGGTCTGGCCATCGGATTCGCCGTTCGCGACACCGTCGAGAACTTCATGGCGAGCATCATACTGAGCGTGCGACAGCCGTTCAGGCCGAACGATTTCGTGGAGATCGACGGCGAGCAAGGCAACGTCATACGCCTGACGTCGCGTGCCACCATCCTGCTGTCATCCGACGGCAACCACATCCGCATCCCGAACGCGACCGTCTTCAAAAGCCGCATCCTCAACTTCAGCCCCAATCCCGAACGCCGCTTCGAGTTCGACTTGGGCGTCGATGCCGACGCCGATCTGGCTACGGCGCAAGCGGTCGGGGACTCCAACGTTGTCGTTCGTCTGATCGGATGGATCGACCAGCGCAAGACGGATTTCCTGGTCGCCCGCGGAGAAGCCATCCGTGTCACGAAAGAGGCGCTGGAGAGCGAGGGGTTCGGTCTGCCGGAACCGATCTAACGGCTGCGGTTCGATGGCGCAGGCGTACCGATCACACCGGAGCCCGCGCCATCCCCATATCCTCGGCCAGTCCCCGCCAAGCAGGACCCAAAGGTCGTCTCGGCCGACAAGGACGTCTCGATCGAAGAGAGGGTGAAAGAGGAGCGCAGACGCGAAGACACGGAGGATCTGCTATCCCCCTTGGCCCCAGAGGAGTAGGCGCGCGCTTAAGGTCGAGTTGGTCGACCTTCTCAAGCCTTGCGCCGACCGCCGCCTGCCCATCGGTTGAGCCGGGTAGCAAGGACGCCGATCACCTTGGGGGGCTTAACGAGCGTGCGGACACTGGCTAGCTTGAGCTGAGCAGACAGAGCCCCTCGTAGGCTATCAAGTTGTCCTCCCAGGCCCTGATCTCTCCGGCCGTCATGACCTGCAAGGCTGAAGCCGGAAGAGTATAAGGTTCGTAGACCTGGCAGAAGCTAGGGTCGGTCGTCCCGAGTCCAGGTGTCGCGCACCCGCTGGCGGACAACAGGATCCCGGCGAGCACGGCGAAGTTCCTCAAGGGCTGCACGGCTATCCTCCAGTCCCTTGGCGATCGCCTTCGCCTCACCGACCTCGAGCAACTGACGGTCCCGCAGCGTTGCGACGAGACCGTCTGTCAGAGACAGGAGCAACCGTAGGACCGTAAGCCAGGTCACGCCGGCTCCGGATCGTTCGGCACGATCCAGACCCCCAGGGCGGTCAGGATCGGGACCGCCGTATTGACGATCTCCTCGGCTTCCCAAGAGACGGAAAAGCCGAGGAACTGGTCGACCGCGATCAGCAGGGCGCCGATCAGCGCGACGATGAGCTTGCGGTAGTTGGCGAAGTTCATGACGTGAGTTCCTTTTCTTGGTCAAGGACGGCACGGCGGTGAAGGCGAAAGGGGTGCCGGGAGCTGCCGCGCGAGAGCCCCCAGTCGTGAGAAAGCGCAAGCTTGGCGCGCGCTCAGTAGCTCCAGACCGCTGGAGCGGGTCCATCGGGCCAGGTGTCCAGGTGAATGAAGCGGCTGCCGCGTGCGCCTTTCTGAGCCACCCCGATGCGCTCGAAGCCGATGCCGGCCGCAAAGGCCAGCACAAGGTACGCGAGCTGTCCGTTGCAGCGCAGATCGACCGCATACCCGTAGGCGTGAGCTCCAGGGCTGACTTTGCGCCCCTCGACGGGGTGACTTGGATCGCGATAGCCGGACGACACGACGAGGGGCTGCCCGAGTTGGCTGCGAAGAGCTTGCAGCTTGTCGAGCAGCTCCGACTGCATCTCACACCGACCCGTGTGAGAGCAGACGAACTCGCTTTCGGTGAAGTTTGGATAACGCGACCAGTCAGTCACAAGCGCCATGACCGTCTCCCGCCGGGTTCTATTGGCTGATAAGTAGGGAAAGAACTTCCAGCATCGATTTAGCGCCCGTCCTGCGCGATCGATCCGATGTCCGCCGGGCCTCGGCCAGCAAGGGAGCCACTTGAGATCAAGTCGGCTCCCCTACTGGACTGAGGCGACTAGGGCTGTCGGTTCAGAAGCTGAAAGAAGCCGTCGATTTGCGTCGCTTGAAACACCTGACCGGCCTGCAGATCACCCGCCACCGTGTCAACGAGCGCGATGCCCACGACCTTGCGTATCGGAAGAGCCCCCTGACCGTTCACGTTCAAAGTGGCCGGGCCCATGCTGTCTCTCAGCGGCTTGAAGGTGACGGTCACACCGTCTCTGTAGGCGACCAAGGGCGGATCGAGGTCGAGACTGTAGTCATCGCCGACAGGAATCGCTACTCCGTATGAGAAGGTTTGCGCCTGCACATCACGATAGGAGGCATGAGGAATACCGCCAGCCTGGACACCATCGCCGACGACCAGTCGACTATTTGTCTGGTCGTAGGCGGGCTCGGCTTCCGCCGGCGTGGTCGCGGCCAGATCCACCGCGGACTCGCGACGCAATTGCAATGGCGTAGACATGTGCGAATTCTCCTTCAAGGTTCTGGTTTACTGGTCTGTTGGCGGTTGCAAGCCGCCGCTATCCCGGCCGCGTCGGGCCGCGCCTTCAAGCTCTAGTACTCGGATCCGTTCCTCAATTCGGGCGATCCCCTCGATCTCCCTGCTGAGGCCCTCAACCTTCTCGGTGATGGAGCCGACCCACTGGCCTACGACGAAGAGGTTGGTGACCATCGCGACCACCAAGGGAGCGCAGACGGCGGCGGCGACCTTGCCGGCGAAGCGCCAACCGTTGCCGCCGCTGGTTTCCGCGTACTGGTGGCCCTGCTCGTCATGCACGGCAGAGGGCTCCTGGCGCATTGCGCTTCCTTCTTACGATGGGGTGGGTTCGGGGAGGGACCGCGCCAGACTCCGGCGGCGGTGGCCACGAAAAAGGCCGCCCCGAAGGACGGCCTCCGCTTCTCGTCGGCGAACTCATGGTCTATCGTCTGCCCATGAGAGAAATCTGCATCTGTCCGGCTTGTACAAACCCGCTGTCGCGCGTGGTCGCCGAGGCGACCGCCGAGGCGCGCGAGCGCTTTATCGCGTTCAGCGGCAAGAAGTACCGCGGCCTCATGGACCCCTGGCTGGACCAGTTTGCACTTCGCGTGCGCCAGTGCGGCGGCTGCGGCCACGCCTGGTACGCGCAACAGCCGAGCCACGATCAGTTGATGGCGATGTACGACGCTTCGCAGCCACTGCGACCTGGCGAGGCGAAGCACGAGCCGTCGCCCAGCATGCGTCGAGAGATGGCCCGGTTACGCCGCCTGAGTCCGGCACAAACACCGACGCTGCTGGACTATGGCGCCGGGAGCGGTCGCTGGGCCGCCGCCGCTGTCGAGACCGGCTTCCGGGTGACCGCCTTCGAGCCCAGCCGAACACGAACGCAAGAGCGGCACGGCATCATCGTGATACACGAGCTTGACGATCTCGCCGGCCCGTTCGATGTCGTCAACCTCGAACAGGTCCTCGAGCATCTGCCCGACCCGGCAAGCGTCCTGAGTGACATTCGCGGCCTCTGCCGCGACCGGACCGTCGTGCGCATCACCGTTCCCAACCTGCGGCGCGCGCCCGAGGGCACGGATCTCTGGCGTGTCTGGCCGTTCGATGGTAGCCGGCCACACACACTGGCGCCGTTCGAGCACCTCCACGGCTTTACGCCGGAGTCCCTGTCGATCCTCATAGGACGCGCAGGCTTTCGCCCCCTCCCGGACTGGCGATGCGCGCGCGGCTTCACACTACATACGGCGAGACAAGCCTTGGGCCGGGCGCTGCCGCAGGTGCGCTCGACGAAGCTGCTCGTACAGCCGTTTGAACAGGCATCTCACGGAGCACCAAACAACGCGGCACCGACCCGCGAAAGAACCGAGTCTCTCTCACAGCATTGAGCGCGGTGGTGATGCCCCGGTGCTCAAGCCGACCCGAAGGGGCTGGCTTCGCTGAGTCGTCCAGGCCGAAGGGACTCTGATGGCTTACGCCTCCTTGTTGCGACGGGAAGAGTTTCGGGTGAAACCGCGCCAACCTCCGCCGGTAGTGACTACAAAAAGCCGGCCAGCCTGTTGAACCAGCCTGCTTGCGGCTAAAAAGACCACCACAAGGGAGGCTAGGCCTTTTAGATCTAGGCGTATGATGTAATTCCCATATATCAGTGAATTTTTATTCTAGCTTCTAGACAGGCCAATGCACCTGCGAACGACCATGCGCATGCTCACTGCGGAACGACTGCGTCTCCAGCTCAGCCATCCTCCGATCTGCGCGGCCTGTCCCATCTGCCGGCGAACGACGTGGCACCTGCGCACCGATGAAAGTCCACGCATCGGAATACGGTGCCTTGGCTGCCGGAGCACCGCCCACCATCGCGGGATCTACTCTCTGATTCGCCAGTACTTTGGTGATGATCTGTTCGGCCTCAAGAGCGGCACTGCCTACGAAGTCTCCCATCACGGCGCGCTGTTCTGTCAGCTCCGCAAGGATGCGGGCCGCGTGGGCTTTCGTTTGATCAGCTCCGAACTGGCCATCGGTGCACCTGGCGAGACCGCCAACGGTGTACGCTGCGAGAACCTGGAGAGCCTGACCTTCTCCGATCAGGAGTTCGACCTGATCACTTCGACCGGCGTCATGGAACACGTCGAGGACGATCAGACCGCCTTTAGAGAAACTTTCCGCACCCTCAAACCCTGCGGGCGCGACGTTTTCACCGTGCCTTTTTCATATGACGGGCAAGAGACTAAGCTTCGCGCAAGGCGTGAGCCGGACGGATCTATCCATGATGTTCTGCTGCCCGAGTATCACGGCGATCCTTTCGCTGGAGACGGTGGCGTCTTCACGTGGCGCAACTACGGGTCGGACCTACTCGACCTTCTCGGCCAGATCGGTTTTCGGGCTTCACCAAAGCACGTGGCACTGCCGAAGCTGCCGGAGCCGATGTCGGTGTTTGTGGCCCAGAGGGCTTAGATCTCTGCGTCTAGGTTAACGCTCAAGATCAGCGTTTAGTCGCCGGCTCAGGCTCGTCAAAGCCCGGCCGGCGGCGCTGGCTGTTTTCTAAGACTGCTTGCTGGCTACTCGATCTGTTCCGCCGAAATGAAGAGATTGTCGAGATCGGTGTCGCTCTGGCCTAGTTTGGGCGCCAACTGAGCGATAAGCTGAGAGTCGCGCTCGAAAACGGTCAGATGTTCCCACCGATCGCGGGCATCCTGCGGAACTTCTGGGTCGTCAAGCAGAGCGATCACCTGGTCGTAAAGGCCAGCCGCCTTAAGCGCGGCGATACCTTGGTATCGCGTAACAGTCGCGGGAACCGGGGCCGGTGGGTCTGTGTACTTGACGACCTTCTCACCGTCCCAGGTATCTGCCGTCGTTGTGTCGTCGGGCACCTCCACCCAGAGAAGCGGCTTGGCAACTGGAAAGGGTTCGGCCGACACCTGAGCGATGCGGCCGGTCGGTTCGATTAGTGCTTTCATGATGCCCTCACTCGTACTCGTAGACCACGACGCGACCGACGGCTCCCGCGCCACCATTGCCGCCAGACGTGAGACCGCTGGCGCCTCCGCCTCCGGGCGCAGTGCCGCTATTTCCAGTTGCTGCGACGCCAGTGAAGTTTCTGCGTCCGCCTTGACCACCGCCCATTGCTGCGTTGCCGCCGATACCCATTGAATTTGATCCGGAGCCGTTCATGCCCTCACCGCCGGGCCTGTTGTCGTCGCCAGCAATGCCGCTCCCCCCGTTACCGGGGGCCGCACCGTCGGCGCCAGTGTACAGGCCGCCGCTGCCGCCCGTGGCGCTGCAAAGCGTGCCAAAGGAGCTTGTCCCGCCAGCGCCGCCGCCGCTCGACCCAGCCGACCCAGCGGAGCCGGCGGCCCCTATAGTGACGGTTTCGCTCGCGCTGATTGAGTCGGCAGCTATCAACCTTTCCGCACAACCGCCACCGCCACCTGAGCCCGATGAGCCAGCGACGCCGTAGCCACCTGCACCGCCCCCGCCCCCACCCCACACGCGAATGCGCGCCGTTCTTAGCCAAGATGGCTTGTTGTAAGTGCCGACACTCGTAAAAGTCACTATTCGCCGTAACCGGCCCGCCTCGGCACTCATCGCACCCAAGTAGCCCCACTGCGCTGGGCTGATCGTGGTCGAGCCGATAGAAAGAAGCTGCGTGGCCTCGGCCGATGTCAGGTCGGCTAAGGGCGCAACGAGATAGGCCGCCGTATTGGGAATCTTGTTTTCGAGCGCGTCTCCAGCCGCATTCCATCCGATGAGCGTGTCTGGCACCGCTCCCGGAAGCCTCGCCGAAACGCCGTCGCTCGCCACCGGCAAGGTCACCGTACGAGCGTCGCTCTCCTTGTTCTGCTGCGCCAGCATGGTCAGCTTGTCAAAGGCTCTCTCGATCGTTTCCGCGAAGAAGGCGCCTTGGTTCTCCAAATCGACCTCCTGGGTTGCCGGCACGTCTCGGGTGATGACGAGCCGGACACCGCTCGGGAGAGGGGCGACCAGGATCACATCGCCGCCCTCCGGCCGATCTACGCCGGTCACGCTGTAGTCGACGCCGAGAGTTAAGGCCGTTTCCCGGCCAGCCTGGTCGAGCTGCGTCACCAGCAGATCGGCGTCCTGCTGAATACGGAACTCATACGTAAAAGTGTCGGTCGCACCATTGCCCACGTAAGGGCCCGAGCGCGCCGTTTCCGTCGGAACGGTCATAGCGATTCTGTCTCCTTTTCATGGAATATGAGAGTGGCTTGCGATACAGTCTCGGCAGAAACGCTGCAGCACGGACCTCGGCCTCGGAGTCTTGCGATCGAACCGGACTCGGGACGAGTCGCCTTACGTCGATGACCACACCGCAATCATCGCGCGCTATGTTTTTCGGGTCCAGCTGCGCGCGGCTTTAGGAGGAGCCGGCCCCGGCCGCTTAAAACACAAGGATCGCGACGCAAGCGAGCAACACCCGTCCGACCGTTCCGGCTCCTTTAGATCACGCCTTCTACAAAAAAGAGCAAGAGTGGCCCAACCAGCTCACTCGAGCGCCAGACGCAGTGTCAAATCCAAGCTCGATGCACTTTTCCTGGTGAGACCGGCTGCGACCGGCCACGAAGGAATCGACAACGGCGTATTTGGGTATTTTCCGGGATGATAGAATAATCCGTTTGGTGTAGCTTGGTGCTCCATAGGGTCGTCTTCTCTATCTTGGCACCGCCGGCAGGGACCCCTGACCGCACCTCGTCCGAATCCGATTTTTCGCGCTTCACACTCACCTTCGCGGATACGTCGATGTCGCCTCACCGTCGATTGCTTGCCAGTATCGCCTCGGCCGCGCTGCTCGTCTTTCTGCTCATCGACGCCGCTCCGCTCGGTGCCGAGAACGCCTTGCAGCGAGGTTTGGCCGCCCATGCCGCAGGCGACTTCGAGGAGGCCGCCCGTCTGCTCTTTCCTCTCGCCGTGGACGGAGATCCCCAGGCTCAGTTCAAGATCGGCGAGATGTACGAAGTCGGAGAGTTCTTCCGGCACGACGCCTGTATGGCGCTGGTCTGGTGGGACAAGGCGGCCCGGGGCGGACATGCGCTTGCCATGAGCTTTCTCGCGATTGCCTATACCCAGGGCGAAGGCGTGATTTACGACCGGGTGCGCGCGCACCTCTGGGCCGTCGCGGCCGCGGCGCGCGGCGAGCTTGGGGCAGAGGCGACCATCCAGATCATGTGGCTGATCATGTCGGATGAGGAGTTCGCCACTGCCCAGCGCCTGCAGATCGGCTTCCGGCCGGAGACGACCCCGCCGGTCGATCTCTACCCTCTGCCCCAGCCTTGGGTCGAAGACGGTGCCATGCTTCGGCGCCTAGCCGAATCCGGAATGACCTGGTGCCGGCGTCCCGGATACTGGCCTTAGAGCTGGATCGCCCCGGATGGACCCGCCTCGGAGATCCCATTCAAGGCGTCAGTCTTCCTCCAATTCTAGATTGAGAGCGCCGTGCGATCCTGTCTCAACGCAACTGCTCGGCGCCATCCGTCTCGCCGCTGCGTGCGCGGATAATGCGATTGCGATCGGCGATGCTGTTCTCGAGTCCGCCAATCAAGAGCTGCGGTATCGCCTTGGCAACGAGTGAGACTCCCGGTGCTTTACCCACGAGCGAGTCGAGAGCGCGCAAGAATGGCAGCGCCTTGGCATCGATGGCGCTAGCCTCCAACAATTCCTGATTGGTCGCGGAATAACGTTCATGGTCGGGGCCCAACGAATTCTGAAAGGCGAGCCGGGCGAGCAGTTTGGATTCCAACTGCTTATGCCCTCGCCGGCCAAGCGCGACGGCAAGATGGTTAACCTTGTTCTTGTGAAGCTGGATTTCGAGATGCCGGAACAGCGCGACGGCGGCAAGTGCCGCCGCGCCCTCGGGGCCCGCCCGCTCCACCAGCTCCAAGTCGATATCCATCTCTCGCGCCATGGTCTCGATGGAGCCGAACCAGATCTGGTCGTAGAGCTCGTCGCCCACCAGCTCTCGCAGAAGGGCTTCGGAGTCTTGAGGAACCTGTAAGTCGTCGGGGACCGCCTGATCCTCCGGCGGCCCATTGGTCTCGGGCCTCCTGTCCGGACGGTCATCGGGGTCCTGCCTCGGCGCGCCCAGGGAGCCGCCGTTTTCAACCGCCGGGTCGGAGGTTCTCCCGTCTTCGAGAAGACCCACGGCGAGCTCAGTTTCACGCAGGTCGGAAGCAGCGCGTAGCGAGGATGCTTCTGAGGTCCCTCCAGGCCGGCGCGGACCATCGGCCACGAAACGCCGAAGGAACTCGCGCGCAAACTCGGGCCTCCCCTCGGCGAAGGCAGCGGCGGCGCGGCTCCAGGTCTCCCGGGAGTCCTCCTCTTCGGCGATCAGCCGGGCGAGCAGCTGGCGCTGCTCGCGCTTGTCCGGCGCGCGGCCTTCTCGCGCGGCGAAGGCATCCGCGGCCTTGTAGAGCGCGAGACGCAGACGCCCGCGCCGCTCCAACTCCGCGCGCTGCCCCGGCTCCAGCCAATCCTCGCGGGCGCCGTCCGGCCGCTGCTTGCGCACTCCCAGGCGCGCCACCCAGCGCGCCCGCGCCAGCGCCGCCTCCCACTGCGACTCCTGCGGGCTGACAGCTCGGCTGCGGCGAGTCGCCGTTGTTGCTTCCGCTTGGCTCTGAACCGGCGCTTCGGCGGGCCTCGCCGACGCACGGTCGGGGTTCGTAGTCGGATCCAGATTCCCGTCGCGACTCACGGCCGCCATCGCGGCCTCACGCGCACTGGCGGCGGGAGAAGACGCGTGCCCAACAGCAGGCGATAAACCACTCCTGGCGAGAGCCATGTCACGTCCTTCTTCACAGATACGGAATAGAAATCTCGCGGGGCGCCACTGCACAGCGTGCAAGCAGTAACCGCTGCGCCCCTGCACATCTCCCGAGGCTAGACACTCCATCCGCTCCAGGTGGAACCGGTGCGGCTCCGCCTGCGGACTGCCGGCCAAGACCTTGGCCTGGGCCGCCGTTGCACAGAGGCCGAAGTCCGCAGAGGCCGAAGTCCGCAGGGGAAGTCGAGAGGCACCAGGGACCGGCTAACGGCGAGGTAGACCTGGGCAGTGAGAAGACTGCTCTACGTCAAGCTCCCGACTCACCGGTCACATCGTAGCTATAGAGGCGGCTCCGGGAAGGGCCAGTCCCAGCCGCAGTAGCTGTAGAGATGGCGATAGAAACGCGCTGGAGCGACTCCGTAGTGCGGCGCACCGGGCACCGTATGTTCTTCGATGTAGAGCGAAAAGAGGCGGATCAGTTCGTCCATCCCCCCAGACTCAGCGGCGAACCTTTTCATGAGGTCCTGTTCGCCACCGAGGTACATGACGTTCTCGTCAATCACCAGTCCCCAATCGGCCCGGTCGTCGGTAGCGAAGCAACAGAGCATCATGAAAAGATCATTGCTGAGCCAAGCCGCATTCAGCTCCGGTCGCCGTGGTGGAATCAGAAGAGTTTCCAGCTGATCGGGTCCGCCCATGTAGGTGAGATAGATATGCGGAGTCTGTCGTTCCTGAAGAATGCTGAGAAGCGGCGCGAGGTGGTCGCGTTCGAAAAGGCCTCGACACATCTCGGGTTCGCCGGGCGGGAGCGTTTGAAGTCCTGAAAAGAAGGGTTCATTGAATAGTGCCACCACCTGCCAATTCGGATTACGAAAAATACGCATAGGTCGATCTCGACGATAAAGCGGTCGGTCATCTAACCCTCCTCCCTCGCCCAGCACGAAGACTTCGCTATAGCGAGGTAGAGCCCGGTCCCAGCTTTCTGCCGGCTCCAAGACCTGAAATTCGAAACCATCGGAATGCTTGGTCTTCATCGCTGCACCCCTTCGTCGCCAAAGCGAACTTTGATATCGAACCTGTTCATATCGTTCGCGCCGGGCGCCACCACGATCACCGAAACGGTCTCACCATTTCTGTTGGTACTCAGCCTTCGCGTATAGGTGGTTCCGTCACGCGTTGTAAAGAGACGCCTGCCTCTACCTTTGTAAACTACATCCCCAAGCGTACCGCCCTGTTCCCGTATGATCCGCTCGAAGGCCGCATCGGCTGCGGCAGCACCGCCGCCGCGCTGGATATTGACTATGTGCCCAGCCGTTCTTGCTTCATTTTTCAAGCGCCCGCCGCTGATCAGCCCCATCACCGACACCTCGTCGGATGGCCTGAGATAGCCAATCACACTCTTGAGGCGCCGAATGACATCCAGACGCTGGCCCGCGGTCTCGACCCCCGCCTCGACTCCCGACTTGGTGCGGAGCCGCGCAACGCTGCCCTGCGGCGCGCGGGCGGTCGAACCGCCTGGCTTCTTCGCTCGCGCCAGGTCCCGGCCGCGCGGGGTCTTACGAACCCGCCCGAGGATTTCGAGCGCCGCACGTCCGATCACCTTTCCGGCCGTCCTGGCACCACGGACGAAGGGCCCGAGGACGGGGACAATCCCGGCGAGCTCGATCAGACCTTCGCTCGCGGCCAGCAGCGCAGCCCAGTGGTCTTCGTCGTCCAGGGCACGCCGTGCTTGGGCCAGGGCCTCGACGCCGTCCTGATAGGACAAGGGCGCCCCGACCCCAGGGATGAGCTTCAGGGTCTCGCGGCCCAGCAGCTCGATCTGCTCCTCGGACAAGCCGGTAAGATCGGCCGCCTGCTCGATCAGATCCGCGAGAGCCTTCGCTGCCGCCTCATCGAAAGCAGCGTCTTCCTCGGCCTCAGACGGCGCAGCTTCCGGCTCGGCGGGCGCGTCCCGCGGCGCCTCGGGCGGTGCGGCTTGTTCCGGCTCACCACCCGGCCGGTTACCCCCACCGCTGTCCTGCCTGCCGTCCTGCCCGTCGCCTCCGCCCTCATCCCCATCGTCTCCGAAGATGCCGGCGGCGACCTGGGTCTCGCGCGGCTCGTCCTCGGTGGGCAACGTGCCGGCAGGGCGGCGGTTGATATCCCAGGGAACCTCGGCGCCGTTCGTCCAGACCTCGAAGCCCGCGTCCTCCAGCGTCTCATCCAGCTCGCCCAGACGGACTGGGCTGCCCTCGCCCTCCACCGCCTTAGGCGAACCGTTTGCCGGGCCGGGCGCGTTCGGCGCGCCACCCTCTTCCAGCCGACGCCGCGCGAAGGCCTCCTGCTCTTGGCTCAGATGCCGGGCGATTTGCGGGGCCTCTAGAGAGACCTCGTCCGGGAAGGCGGGGAACAGCGCGTGCAGCGCCTCGAACAAGGCCGCGTCGGGCTCGACCGCCAGGCCGGTCCGCCACCAGTCCTCCAGCTCGTCCCGCTCGCTCTCGCTCAACACCGCCGCCAGGTCCGGCGGCAGGCTCGCGGGTGTGACCTCGCCAGCGCGCAGGCCGCGCTGGATCTCCACCTGCGCCGTCGCCTTGGCGCCCCGCAGCGCCGCCGTCTCCCGCTCGTAGGCCGCCGTCAGCTCGTCCGCCGCGCCGCCGCGCACCCGGGGATCCTCGGCCTCCACACCAGCCAGTCGCGCCATCCGCTTCCGATAGACCTTATGCGGCCCCGCCTGCGGACTGCCGGCCAGAATCTCCGCCTGCACGGCCGCCTTCGCCTGAGCCGCCGTTGCACGAGGGCCGAAAGCGGCTGCGGGCGCCAGGGACTCGACCGGCGAAGGGTCGCCCTCCGACGCCGCTCCCCGCTCTCTGGCAGAGGCGGGCAACGGCGCGCCGGTCGCGATGGCCTGGTACAGCGCCTTCACCTCGGCCGTGCGCTCCACCGCACTCGTCTTGGTGTCGAGCAGCAGCCGGTCGGCGGCGGTCATCCCCTGCCCGTGGCTTTCCAGGTAGGTCCGCGCCTCCGCGCCGCGCCCCTCGGCCAGCAGGCGGTCCACCCTGCCGAGATGGATCTTCGAGATGTGGCCGAGCGCGATGGCCTCGACCGTCTCCGGCGGCAGGCCCTGCGCCTCGCCCTGCTGTTGGGCGACAGCCCGGATCTCCAGCTCGGCCCCCGGACCCAACAAGGGGTCGGCCAAACCAGCGGCCACCGCTGACTGCATGCGGGCCTCCATCGCGGCGGTCCGGTAAACCCGGGATTGGGCGTCGCGATGCCGTTCCAGGCCAGCCGCGAAGGCCGGCTGCCGGTTGGCGACCTGCCGCGTGAAGAGCGCATAGGCCCGCCCCCTGCCACTCCCGCCACCGTCGCTTCCGGATCCGCCGCCAAGCGCGCCGCCGATCCGCCTCTGCAGGCCGGTCAATTCCGCGAACGCCGCGTCGTAGGCGCCGACCGCGTCCCCGCCCTGCAGACCGCGAAAGCCCGCCAGGGTATCGGTCGCCGCGACCTGCCAGCGCGCGAAGGCCTCTTCGGCTTCCGCCTCGGTCCGCTCGGCCTGGCGTTCGAAGCCGACCCGGGCGAGCGCATCGCCGGCTTGCGCCAGGCCCTCGGCGCCCTGGGACAGGTGCCGGGCACGCTGGGCGCCGAAGGTGTCGGCCGAGACCGTCAACCGCTGGCGCGCGTTAGGCAACGGCGCGATCTGGACCTGCTGTTCGGTAACGCGGGGCACACGCACTAGAGACGGCCCTCCCGACGCAGACGCCGGCCGGCGCGAATTGCGGCGCGCAGGATGCGCGGGTCGTTGCCGGCCCCGGTCGCGTCCAGCCAAGCCTTGAAGCCGGGGCTTCGGCGCTCGACCAACGCCACGGCGGCGCGGGCATCGGCGAGCAGCGGTCCGGCGCGCGGCCCGAAGGTCTCGCGCAGCCTTGCTTCGGCGCGGGCGTAGTCCTGTCCTTGTCTCTTTTCTTGTTGCTCGATTTGTTCCTGCCCCTGTCCCGGCTCCATCTCGCCGACCGCTCGGACGTAGCCCTCGATCAGGCCGGTCAGCTCACGCAGATCTCCAGCCGCCAAGCCGGCCTCGCTCAGGGCGGCCGGCAGCGCGCGCTCGGCCTCGGCGGCCTGGTCGCACCGCTCCGGCGCGTCGGACAAGCTGGCCTGCAGCCCGTCGAAGAAGCCGGAGAGTCCCAACGCGACCTGTCCGGCCGTCGCCACCGGTCCGTCCGGTGCCGTGTAGAACAGCGCCGTGCGCTGCTCCGGCGTCAGCTCGGCCCTCGGCTCGGGCGTCTCCCCGGGCGCCTCCCCAAGCATTTCTGTGGTTGCCTGCTGGGCGGTCTCCTCGGCGGCGGCCTTCGCGTCCCGCTCCGGCCGCTCGGGGACGCCGGTGCCTTCGCCTGACAGATCCGCTGGCGACACCTCCGCGCCAGCGAAACCACTCGCGAAGCCCCGGCCCGCGAGATCCAGCGGCCGGGCTCTTTCGTCGTCCGCACCGGACCTGCTGTCGTCCAGTCTGCGGGCCGGCGTCGTCGGATAGAGCATCTTGGCATCGACCATGATCTGGCCCTTTCATGAGGAGCGCGCGGCACCGGGTCGCGCCGGGGGCCGCCAGACGAAAACCGGGCGGGGCCGGCGCCAGGGCGACGCTGCGGTCGGAAATTCGCGTGTGCTGTGAAGGTCTGGAGAGAGGCGCGACGCAGCGCGCACGCGCTACGCGCGAGCGGACGCGGTCTCGCTTCAGCCGGTGGCGTGACCCATCCGCCAGGTCCCTGCCGAGAGCAGGCGGACGGAGTACCGCTCACTGGAAACCGCGAGAACGGTCCCGACCGACGGATATCCGGACTGTGGACACCGGTTGGCCGCCGGCTGCGTATCGTCGGCGGCACTGGTGCTGAGGAGTGCAAGGCGCGTAAGCTCTACCGAGCCGCCTGGCACCGCTCCCTCTTCGGCTTCGGCGCGAGCCTAACGCTGCGCCGGATGCACGGCTCCCCCGGCGGAGGTCAGACTCAGGATCTCGACGAGAGTTGCGAATCAGCCTCGCAAACGAAGGGCGGCGGTTGCTCTCATGTCATCCTGAAAAAGCGGCTGGGTTGACGTCGAACGGGCGCTTGACCTGGCAACGGGTCGTGGCTTCCCAAGTCCACCAAAGAGCCTTCGGGATGCTGAGGGTTTCCGAAGGCGGCAGGTCCTCTTCCTCTAAAGTGCGCGCGCGAATTCACAGCGCCTTGATGCCGCTGCCTTTCAACACGACTGAATAGCTTTCCGGCCCACCCATGAGGCTTAGCCTGAGCCAGAAGCCGGCTTCGATCGTTTCACCGCTCGGCAAGCGCGTAACGACCCTCAGCTCGTCGAACATGGCGTGATCTGTGGTAGAGGGACGATCAATCAGGAAAGACGCTGAGTCGCTCCTTAGATCTGCTCGCAGCACCGCATCATCTTCGAAAAACAACGCTGAATTCACATCCCCGCCGGTGAAAGTTGACGTCGGCTGACAGGCGGCGTCGCATCCGGATGACGCACGAGTAAAAAGCCGGCAGTCACGCATCTGACTCTCCCGATTGTTCCGATGGGCCCGCGCCGCCCTTACAGAAGCAGCACAGGCCGGCCGCAGATGCGCCCGAATAGAGTCCGCCGCCATACCCGCGCCATACCCAGCCGTCACACCGGAGAAGACAGCTCGGCTGCTCACCGCGGCAGCGATCGCGCCTCACCTCTGATCGGTATGTACCGGTACTGCGACAGGCTCGAGGCCCGTACGAGGCACACCCGGTGTGGCAATAACCTCAATCGCGGCGCAGAACGTTTCGTCCTGAGCTCTAAAGCCGGCCGAGCCTCGTAACTGCATCGCTTTGTAGTACTCGTATACCGGCCCTTCCGAGAGCCCGGCTTGCACCCAGCGACTTGCAATACCCCGGACTGCACCGTTCGACGCATTGAGGGGAAGATCGGTCAGAGTCTCCCAGGAAATCATGTAGAGGCGGTCGCCGACCGTAAGCACCAGGCCAGACCAGTCGAAGGTGCCCGGATCGAAAAGCTCGTGGCCAGGCCAGGTGAACCAGCCCTCGCGCAGATTGAGCATCCCTCGCACGACTGCAAGCCGATACTCCGCCCTCAGCTCCGGCCCCAGCCAAGGACCGCCCCGATCGCAGGAGACTACGAACGGGTGAACGTTGAGTGCCAAGAAGGCCGTCATTCCCAAAAGCAGAAACAGTCTCCGGCAAGTCCAACGCCAACGCATTCTCTGTGTCCTCTCCGACACGTCTCCGCCCTCGAACGAACATTGCGATTATCGGGACAGACAGCAGCTGCGCAAAAACATAACCAGCTGCAGTGGTGGCCAGCAGACGCCGACAAGCGGCGCATACTCTATCCTTTTAGAGATTCGCTCTCGTTACATCCTGCAGATCGGAGCACCAGAGGCGCGCCAAGGCCAAGTCGCCCCTCGCTCCCTCGGCGATAGCTATACCCCGATCCATTCGATCTAGCTCGTCCAGCCTTTCCCGGTCGGGCAAGTTCTTGAGCCAACCGTCGAGAATATCTCGCGCCGCCAAACGATTGGCTTCCTGCGTCAGCATGGTGTTCCGCTCCCACCGCAAGAGATAGAGTCGCAAACCTCTCATTATGAAGACTCTACTCCAATTATGCCCCTCACTCTCCCGCAAGCGGTACATGTGCCCAAGCAAAGCCTCGAGATATTCGGCCCGAAACTCCGGTCCGAAACTGTAGCCCGGCAATCCACAGCTTGGCCGATAGGGCGCAAATGAGAATGACAAGATCCCTAAGAGCAACAAGATCAGTAACTTACCTTTGTGTCGTCGCGGAAAGCTGGGAGGGGATTTGCTCTCTAAAGCGAGGGTCATCTATCAACTCTCATGGATCGATATCCCAAACCCGAAACCGGGGGTCGCCGAGTCTGAATTCTCGAAATCTCCTTCCATCGCGCCTTACCGACTTGCTCCCGAGAACCTCCACGGTCCCTTGGATTTTCTGTCGCCAGACACTTCCGATCTCGAAAGGCGTACCTCGTCCCGCGGTCTGCAAAGCGTAAGCTTCGGAGATCGGATCGAAACTGAAATCGAATGGGCCAAAACTGTATGTGCTGAAGTCGTAGGTATCTATCATCCGATGAGTGATATTTCCCACTATCCTTATCTCGGCTCCATGTCTCTCCGCCTCGAAGGCGACTTCAGATCTGACATGAAAAGCTCCATAGGACAGGAAGTGGTCGATTTCCCGGGTCCGGTCTGTGTCAGGCAGTTCGTCTTGAGCAAAGTTGTAAAACCCCCGAATATTCGAAATCCAGCTCGGTCTTAGATAGTTATAGTGGTCTTGAATTTCGCATTTCTCTCCGTCCGTCATAAAGCGAAGGCACTCTGTAATTTCTCTTTTTTCAGTATTTCCCGTGAATGTGTCATTTATGAAGCGCCGATTGTTCTCTTTTTCGGCAATTCGGACGAATTCGATCTTCCGGGCCTCTTCACGTGAAAGAACGACTGGAGACTCGTCGCGATTCAGGAATTTCTCCAGAAAGTCGGCAGCTCCGGTCCAGCCCCGCAACCGCCAGCCCCTCGCTGTCTCTCTCAAATTGGCTTCAGCCACATCGAGCGGATCGCGGTCCTCTCCGTCATCCGACGTTGGCAGCGGCGGTGCGCGCGGAGCTTCGGCAGTTGCAATCTGCGGATCGGAACGCAGGGTCTCTTCGGACGCTCGCGCGCTGCCCGCCGAGACACGGCGAAGGTGACTTCGCGCCGAGCCCGGATCGCCCTGGGCGAAAGCGGCAGCCGCAGTGCTCCCGCTCGGCGGCGCCCCGGCGTCCTCGATAAGCAATCGGGCGAGCAGTCGGCGCTGCTCGTGCTTGTCCGGCGCGCGGCCCTCGCGCGCGGCGAAGGCGTCCGCGGCCTTGTAGAGAGCCAGGCGCAGGCGCCCGCGCCGCTCAAGCACAGCGCGCTGTGCCGGCTCCAGCCAGTCCTCCCGCGTCCCGTCCGGACGCCGCTTGCGCATCCCGAGACGCGCGATCCAGCGCGCCTGCGCCAGCGTCGCCTCCCACTGCGGATCCCGCAGGGGTGGAGGAAAGGCCACCGTGGGTGCCTCGGCCGGCGGCTCGTCTCGAACCGGCGGATCGGGCGGCGCTGCGACATCAACGGCCGCTTCGGACGCCGGCCGTATCGGCTCGACGGATCTCGCCGGTGCCGAGACATCGCGCGCCGCCTCGGTCTCCACCTCCGGCGAGGTCGCGGGATGCTGTGAACCGCCGGCCACCGGTGCCCGTCTCCCCATCAGGTCGACCACCATCCGCTGTCCTTGCCGTAGCCGTACCAACGGTCCGAGACGCGACCGAGTGTGGTCAGCAGAGGCGCCGGCGAGGCGCCTTGAACGTTGCTGGCCTGCAGTCCGAGGAGGCCGGCCTGGGCCTGGTCGTTGGAGGCCTGCGCTCGGAACTGCCAGGCCTCGCGCGCGGCGTTGTCGCGGATCTGCAGGGCATCCAGTTCGCCCAGCGCCGCCGTGTCGCCCAGGATGTTCAGCGCCGAACCGCTGTCCGCCTGCAGGCCGGTGGCTCCCAGCACGGCGCGCTGCCGGCCCAGCAACTGCTGGGTCTGCATCCGCTGCGCGCGCTCCTGCGCGCGGCCGCGCTGGCGGGCATCCTCGGCCAGCGCCTCGGAGGTGCTGGCGTTGTTCTCCGCCACCTGCCGCTGATAGTTCAGCGCGGCGCGCTGGGCCGCCGCCTGCTGGCTCTGCGCCTGCATCTGCATGGCGGCGCTGCCCAGAGTGGCCGCCGTCGAGGCGATCAGAAACGGTTCACACATGGTTCTGCATCCGGTCGGGTCTCATCCAGAAACGGTGAAAGGGGCGGCCGAAACGGCCGTGGGGCGCCGCCGGCTCCAAGGTGAAGCCGAGCCAGCGCAGCCAGCGGATCGAGCGCGTGTTGCGCGCGTCGACCCAGTTCTCCAGGTAGTCGTAGCGCGCCTGGAGGCGCGCCAGGTTCTCGCGGCTGAGCCGCAGGAAGGAACGCTTGTGGCGCTCCAGACCGCGTCCGGCCAGTAGCCAGGGCGCACCCTGGCGCCCCAGCAAGGCCGTGGTGCCCGCACCCCAGAGCGCGAGGACTTCGCCATCGATCAGACCCGCCCAGGCGAGGTCGGAGTGCCGCAGGCTCTGAATCAGAGCCTGCAGCGGCCGATGCCCGTGGGAGGCCATGACCTCGCGCCGGTCCGCCGGGCGCAGACGCGGGGCCAGCTCCGCCGCGTCGGAGAGGCGTGCCGCACGGATCTCGATCTCGGCTGCCTCCCTCATGCGCCGATATCCACTTCGGGGGCGAGAGACAACAAGGTCAGCGGTAGCGGGTCGGCCTGACGGATGCAGACGATCCCCTGGTCGTTCCACTCCGGCGGAATGTCCATGGAGACGTCGCCGGTGAAGAGCCGGATCGCCTCTCCGTAGGCCTCGGTCGAGCGCTGCTTCCATTCGTCCAGCCGCGCGAAGGAAGGGCCGGCGAAGATGCCGCGCGCCTCCTGTACCCTGAGGGTCAGGGCGCCGATGCGCTTCTGACGGCCCATCACCGTGCCGGTCTCTCCCAGGTTGCCCAGGTCGAGCGGCAGGGTCTGGATATCGCAGCTGTAGGCCAGGCCGACATGGACCAGGTTCGCGGGATTGGGTAGGACGATCTCGCCGTTGCGGACGGTCAGGGCCTTGACCACGTTGCCGTCGGCCAGGACCGTCACGGTCTCGCCCTCCAGGTGCCAAAGGTTGCCCAGGCGCGCGGTGGCCGGGCCCCGGTAGGTCAGGCCGGCGTCGACGCAGAAGGCCTCCTCCACCGTCTCGAAACTGCGGTCGTCGAAGCGCTCCACGTATTGGACGGTTCGGCCCTCGACCTCGCGCTCGACGATGCAGTAGACGGCGTCCGCATTGCCTTCGCTGATGGAGCAGACCGATTTGAACCTGCCGGCCGTCTCATAACGCGACCAGCCCCAGACCTGATGCTCGAGCAGATAGGCCAGGGTCAGCAGGGCGCCGTCGTCCCGTACCGCCTGCACCAGCTTGTAGGGCGCCTGGGCGTAGCACCAGTCGACAATCATGCGGTTGCGGAACAGGTGCGGGGCGAAGATCGTCAGATCGTTGCCGCGGTAGCCGTCGCTCTCGAAGCTGTAGGCCAGATCGCGCACGACAGACCCCTTGTCCTGCACGAAGAGCACGGTATTGCCGATCACCACCGGCGGCACCTTCGAGGCGCCGTGATAGGTCTGGGCACGCGCGGCGCGATTGCTCGGCGTCAGAACGCCGTCGTTCGGCGCGTTCAGCCGCCATTCGGCGCCCGACGTGAAGATGATCAGGTCCTCCAGCGAGACCATGGCGCGGATCTCGTTCACCTGCCGCGCCGCGAGCGTGATCTCGATCGCGTCGTCGTCCTTGGTCGGTTCCGAGACGTTGAAGTTCTCGAAGTTCGCGCTGGAGGAAAACCAGACGGTTTGCGGCCGGTCGTTCGATTGCCCGAAGCCCAACCGCTCCTGGTGGATCATCGTGATCGAAGGATACTTCCCGGCAGCGTCAAAGGGGTTTCGCGCCCGCTGCGGCGTGTCGGAGGTGTCGGGATCGATATTGTCGTCGTCGAACCTGAGGCCGATAGCCTCCCCGATGTAGCCGAACACGCCGTTCTCGTCCTTGTAGACGATGTAGCGATCTGCCCCCGGCACCGCGCTCCAGTCGATCCTGTTGCGGCTGTTCGCAAGACTCAAATCGTTGGCGGTCGTGGCACTTGCCGACGGCAGCGACTCTTCGCCCGTGTCGCCGTTGACTGCCGAGACGACGTAGGTGTGATCGCGCACGCCGTCCGACCCCGTGCTGCCGTTGATGCGCTGCGTCGTCACGCCCGTGGGCGCGGCGATCGTCGGCAGGAAGTCGATAGTCTCGAGAGTCCAGGCCGTGTCCCCGGTGCGGCTGAGTTTGCGAGGCGCGTGACTGGGGTGACAGAGGTACATCACGTCGTTCGACTGGACGTAACCGATGTCGAAGACATCGCTGTAGGGAGTGGCGATCTGATAGACCCGCGCCGTCGAGCCGCCGGAACCGTAGGCTCCGTAGCCAGTGCCGTCGATGGTGGCGCCGCCGATGCTCCGCAGGCTGAAGCTGTTCGCCGTGGCGTTGGCGACCCGGAAGTTCCGGCCGTTCAGCTCGGTCATGCCAAGGACGCCGGAGATGAAGATTTCATCGTCGTTGATGTAGCCGTGACCGTTGGCTGAAATCACAACCGGGTTGGCCTGGGTCGCTCCGCCGATGGCCTGATTGCCTTCCACGATCTGCCCCGTGTCCCGGTGGAAGCGGATGTAGCCGCCGCCGAACTCCAGCGCGTAAGTCTGTTCGGTGTTGAACTGGAAAGGGATCAGCCGCGTTGTGGCCGCCGAGTCCTTGACCTCCGCGACGAAGCGCAGGCCGGGCCGGGTGGAGAGCCCGCCGTAGGGCCGCACGAAAACGTTCCGCGCCTGGGCGACGCCGACTTGCCACTTGGCGGTATCGACCCGCGCCAGCAGGTCCGGCGCTATCTCGCCGCCGGCGAAGGAGGGTTGCAAGGCTTTCAGCATGGCCGCGAAGATCTCGTTCCAGAGTGAAAAGGTGTTGCGACGCCACGGCAGCGCCGGGACGGCCTTGGAGGTTTGTCGCAACGACGATTCGGTGGGATAACCCTGCTTGCAGCCCCACCCTTCCGGCGTCGCCACGCCTCTCGCGGCGCCCGGCTCAAACCAGACGGAACCGATAGACAGATGGCGATGAAACTCTATTTCAGTTCCAGTTCGCCCTTCGTGCGGAAGGTGCGGATCGCGGCGATCGAGCTTGGCTTGGACGATAGGATCGAGCTCATCCCGACCGCCGTCGTTCCGGGCAAGCCGAACGCCGACTACGCGCGCGAGGCCAATCCCCTGCGGCGCGTTCCAGCCCTGACGACCGAGAGCGGACAAGTGCTCTACGATTCCACCGTGATCTGCGAATACCTGGACGACCGCGCGGGCGGGGGGCGGTTGATTCCTCAGGACCGCGAGCGCCGCTGGCAGGTCCTGACCAGCCACGCCCTGGCCCAGGGCATGTGCGAGTCGGCGGTCCTGCTGCGCTACGAAACCTGGCTGCGGCCCGAGGCGCAGCGCTGGTCGGTCTGGATCGACGACCAATGGGACAAGATCGATAGCGGCCTCAAATGGTTCGAAGAGCACGAGCAAGTCCTGCGCGAGCCCATCGACCTCGGTCAGATCGCGCTGGGCGTGCTGCTCGGCTATCTGGACTTCCGGTCTCCGGACAAGGACTGGAGGCAAGACGCTCCGAAGGTGGCCGCTTGGTACGGAACCTTCTGCGAGCGGCCGTCCCTGCGCGAGACCGAACCGGCCAACCCACCTTCCTGATCGCTTCTCGCCCTGCGGAACGCGTCAGCGCGCGCGAATCCAGGCGGCGTCGTGATCGTCCCGGATCGTCGCCGCGGCGGCATCCGCGGCGCGCGCGGCATTGCTGGCCGTCAGGGCCTCGCGCAAGGCTTCCTGCCGGCGGCGTACGTCGCCTTTGAGCGCCGATGCCAGATCTGCGGCCAAGCGCCAGGAGAGGGCCTCGACGAACAGCGGGTCGAAGCGGTTCGGGTCCTCGATGCGGGCGGTGTAGATCAACGCCGCCTCGGGCTGGTCGCTCAGGATCCGCCGCCCGGCCCGCACCTCGAAGTCCGGCGTCGCTTGGGCCGGCCGCAGGGTCACCGGCGGCGTTACCGCCTCGCTCGGCCAGGGGGACCCTGCACTCCAGCCAGCCGCGAGCGCACGGCCCGAGGGCTCGATATAGAGCGGTGTCAGGCAGTCGGTCGGCAGGGCGTAGACATGGGCCCACTCACTGGACCGCTCGCCGGGCTCGAGCTGCAGTTCTGCAAGCGGCTGGCGGGCACGGGCGAAACGCCAGGCCTGAGACTGCAGCAGCGCATCGCGGGTCGGCGCATAGAGCGCGGTGCAATGCCGCGCGGCCGAGGAGGCCTCGTTCAGGTCGTTGATGGTCTGCGCCCCGATCCGCGTCAGCGCGAGGTTGCAGAGAGAAACGGCTGAGGTCATCGTCGAAGATCCATGATGTTTGCGGTTCTGACATCGCGCGCGAGGACCGCGCGCGGACCGGGCGAAGTTTCGGAAGTCTCGAAGCCGGTCGCCTGAGTCCGATTTTCTGGAAGAGGAACGACTCCGTGAAGAAGACGCTCGCCGGTACTCGACACCGGCGACTCCCTGTTCTTCTCCGGCGTCACCGGCACGCACCACGACGGCACGCTGACACGGCAGCCCGAGGCTCAAATCCGCGACGTCTTCGATTTCCTGCAAGCGCATCTCGCGGCGGCCGGCCTCGGCTTCGGCGATGCGGTCGAGCTGCGGATCACCGCACGCCGCGGCTAGAGCGCGGTCTGCGCGGGCCGTGTCTCAGCGCTCGACGATGGCTTGGAAGCCACCCAGGATCATCCGCTTCCCATCGAAGGGCATGTCGTTCATGGCGCCCTCCATGCGCGGGTCGGCCATCACCTTCTCATTGCCGGCATCGCGCGCCTCGCGCGACGGCCAGGTGATCCAGGCGAAGACCACGGTCTCGTCGCCCCGGCATTTCACGGCCATAGGGAAGGAGGTGACTTCGCCGTCCGGCACATCGTCGCCCCAGCACTCCACCAGGCTCAGCGCGCCGTGCTCCTTGAACACCACGGCCGCCGCCTCCGCGACTTTCTCGTAGTCCGCACGCTTCGCCGTGGGCACCGCGAGCACGAAACCGTCCACGTAGGTCATACCGCAAGCTCCTCTGCCAGACGGTCGAAGCTCTGCGGCCAACCTTCCTTGTAGCCGCTCGCCTCGGCGGCACGCCGCGCCGCCGCGTTTGGAAAGCGTGTGTGGAGCGTCAGCCGGGTCTGGTCTCCCGCCGCTTGAAAGGTGACGGTCACGACGGATCCCAGCGGCAACCCCGCTCCGCAGGCGCTGCCGGCGCCAGCCGCCCCTTCCGCCGTCACGCCCTCCAGGACCAGGTGCTCAGGGGCCCGGACCTCCCGGAAAATACCGGCACAGGGATGGACCGTGCCGTCGGGCGCCCGCAGATTGAGGCGAAAGACACCGCCCACCCTGAGATCGATCTCGCAGTCGCTGACCTCGCAGCCTTGCGGTCCCCACCAGGCCGAGACCCGCTTCGCCTCGGTCCAGGCGCGCCAGACCAGTACCGGCGGCGCCGCCAGGATCCGCGTGACGACCACATCGACTTCGATATCAAGGGACGTCGCGTCTTCCTGCGTCGGTCTTTGCTCTTTCCGGCCGGACAGTGCCGGAGAAACGGCCGTGATCCGTGTCATGCTCTTGCTCCCCGACTGGTGGTGGAGATTGCATCGGCGGGTATCGGACCGGGGGGCATCAGATCGACGGCCGCGCGCAGACTTCCGTCCATATGGAAGGGCACGGAGGTGTGTTCGTGAACCACCCGCCAGCGCCCCGCGCTCTTCTCGAAGCAGACCGTCGCGCGAAACCACACATCCACCTCCTCTCCGTCCCGCTTGCGTCCGGTCATGCGATTGAGGCTGGTGGCGAAGGCCAGAGGATCGCCCAAGGTGAAGACGAGGTCGCGCTGGTCGAGACCGATAGGACCGTCCCAGGTCTCCAGCCAGGCCGTCAGCCCGGCAGAGTCGATTCCCCGGTGCGTCAGCGGCGGCGCCAGATCGCTGATCAACACCCCCGGAGCATAGTGCATGACCAGCGCCTCGACATCCTTCTGCCGGAGCGCCTCGGTCTGATCGGTCAGAATGCCGCGCAGCTCGGCCTCGTCCTGCGCCGAGGCGCCGGCCTTATGGTCTGTCGCTTCCATAACTCCCTCCCTCTTGCGTCCCAGCTCGATCGGCGTCCCACCCGATCTCTAACGTCTCAATTCTCTCAGGTTCGCGGCGAAGCGGTACACAACGCGCGAGGCATCCGGAATGCGCTCGACGACGATCTCCAAATCCGGCGTCGCGGCGCTCTTGTCGATAGCAGTCACGCCTCGTCCTCCCCGGCCTGCAGCCCCTGCAGGTAGACCTCGAGCCGGTCGATACGGCTTTCCCAAAGTGCGCGCTGCTCGACCATCCAGGTCTCGGCCCGCGCCAGCTCCTCCGGCGTGATCTCGCAGGTCCGCACACGCCCGGCCTTCTTGGAACGCACCAGGCCGCTTTCTTCCAGCACGCGCAGATGCTGCAGAAAGGACGGCAGCGCCATCTCGAAGGGCTCGGCCAACTCGCTGACCGACGCGGGTCCCCGCCCAAGCCGCTGAATCACCGCCCGCCGCGTCGGATCGGCCAGGGCGCGAAAGATCGTGTCGAGAGCGGCTTCTTGGTTAGGCATCTGCCTAACTTATCGAAATCCACCCTAGCGCGCAAGACATTTAGGTTTCCGCCTAACTTTCTGCGGCTGGCGCCTCGGCTCTTTCGACCCGCCGTCAGACGGGAACGACCACCGCATCCCGCAGTTCGCCACCGTCCAAGGGCTCGAAGATCGTCTCGCAGAACTCGAAGATCTCGCGCGACACCTCGAACTGATAGGTCTCGGTCTGTCGGGTATTGCGGTGGTTCACCCTTTGCCAGCGGGTTTCCTTGTCCACATCCAGATAGTGAACGACCGCCGTCTGGCCCTGACGGGAAAAGAAGTCCAGGACCCGCATCCTCTGAACCTTCTGGAAGAACCCGAGATCCAGGATGACGTTCACCCTTCGCTCCAGGAGGCGAAGGGACTCGCGCAGGATCTGAACCTCGATGCGCTCCACACGCTCCAGGGCCCATTCGTAGCTTGGGGGGTTCGGCTGGTCGGCCAGAAACAGCGTCTTCATCCATTCGTCGACCGCAAAGACATGGGCGTCCTGCGCGTGCGACAGCTTCGCGGCGTAAGTGCTTTTACCCGCGCCGGTGTTTCCCACGATTAGAGAGACAGTCGTCATAAAGCCCCGTGCTTTGGAGCCTGTTGCGATCTTATGGAACCGCTTCGCGATTCCGCCGATCACGAAAAACAGACTCTCATCTTTTGACTCAACATCGGGCGGACAGGTTGCTCGCCCGGCATAGTCGGCGCGGGGTAGCACGCTGCGAACCCTCTGTCAGCACCCTCTCTCGGCGCGCGCCGACAGCGGCCTTACCGGCGCTTTTCCTGCAACATCATGCCGGCGAGTTCCGCGTCGGCCAGGGCCTGCTCGGCGTAGGAAAAGGTCCCCCCGTCCCGTACCTCCTCGGCGGCGCGGACCATCGCACCCAGGGCCGCGCGGGCGAAGGAGCCGCCGACGCTGATGCGCTTGACGCCGGCTTCGGCCAGCTCCGCGACCGACGTGCTTTTGCCCTGCAGGCCCATCACCACGTTCACCGGCTTGTCGACCTCCGAACAGACCCTTCGAATCGCCTCCAGATCGGGCAGACCCGGTGCATAGAGCACGTCGGCACCGGCTTCGGAGAAAGCCTGGAGCCGGCGAATCGTGTCCTCCAGGTCCGGACGGCCCCAGAGGAAGTTCTCGGCCCGCCCGGTCAGAAGGAACGGCCGCTCCCGCGCCGCTTGGCTGGCCGCGGCGATCCGCTCCACGGCCTGCGCGAAGGGATAGATCGGCGCCTCGGGGTCTCCGGTGGCGTCCTCGATCGACCCGCCGACCAACCCGACCTCGAGCGCCAGCTCGATCGTGCGGGCACAGCTCTCGGGCGAGGCACCGAAACCGTCCTCCAGATCGCCGGAAACCGGAAGCTCCGTCGCCGCGACGATCGCGCCGGCGTTCTCCATCAGCTCCGCGCGCGTCAGACCGGCGAAGGAGTCGCGACGCCCCACCGAAAAGGCGTAGCCGGCGCTGGTCGTGGCCAGCGCCTCGAAGCCCATCGCCGACAGTAAGCGCGTGGTACCGGCATCCCAGGGATTCGGCATGACGAAGGCGCCGGCGCGCTCGTGCAGCGCGCGAAAGCGGTCGAACTTTTCCTGCTGCGTGAGCTTCATCCCAGTCTCTCGCGGTGCGGTGCGTCTCAGAGCCGATCTTACCACCGAAAAAGAACATACCGCAAACATTGCTCTGTCCGACCCGGCTTCACACTGTCGTGGCGCGGTCGGTTTCTCACGCTTGAGAGGTAGCGGCGTCACATCTCCCCAGGCAAAGTGAGCGATCGTTGGATCGGCAACCACCGGATCCGCCACTCAGTCTCAGGCCTCGAAAGCGCTATGCTCCACGCAAAGTCCCGACACCCCACACCCCAGCACCCAGCCCCCCTGCACATCGGAATCGTCGGCTGCTCGGCTGAAGGCGCCGCCCTCTGCTATCGGACCATCTGCGTCGAGGGCGCGCAGTTTCTCGGCCCGCATGCCCACCCCGAGGTGTCGCTTCACACCCCTTCGCTGGCCGACTACACGGCCTGCCTCGAACGGGGCGACTGGCCGGCCGTGGGCGATCTGATCCTGGCTTCGGCGGAGAAACTGGCGAAGATCGGCGCCGAGTTCCTGATCTGCCCCGACAACACGATCCACGGGGCCTTCGCTTATGTGGCGCCGCGCTCGCCCCTGCCTTGGCTGCACATCGCCGAGGTGGTGGCCGAAGCCGCCGTCGCCCGCGGTTTCCGCCGGCTCGGCCTGACCGGCACCCGCTGGCTGGTCGAGAGCGAGGTCTACCCGGAAAAGCTTGCGGCACGCGGGCTGGACTGCCTCCGCCCCGAGCCCGACGAGCGCGAAGCGATCGACCGCATCATCATGGAGGACCTGGTCTACGGCCGCTTCAAGCCGGAGGCGGTGGCAACCTTTCAGCGGGTCATGAGCGGTCTGGGAGACCGGGGTTGCGACGCCGTGATCCTCGGCTGCACAGAGATCCCTCTGATCGTGGACGACAGCAACTCCCCGCTGCCGACCCTGGACTCCACCCGCCTGCTCGCCCGCGCCGCCCTCCGCCGGGCCGTTCAGAGTGTGGCTTAGGGCCGGGAGAACCTGGATGGACTACGCTGAACAGACTCTCTGGTCGGACCCCGGCCCGCTGCGTGAGCGTCTAACCGAACTGCCCGTTGCGCCGCGCGACCTGGCCGACGCGCTGGAGAACTTTCTGATTCATCACGTGGCGGCACGGTTTCTAAAGTTCGGCGTGCCGGAGGAGGCGGAGCCGGACCGGAATCTTCGAACCGTGGAGAAGCTCCTGACCGCAGCGTTCGCTCGCGACGCTCGGCCTCTTTCGCAACAGCGCGAGCTCTCGGCCTACCTCTACGGTTCCTGTCACGACTTCGCGCTGCTTGCCGCCAGCGTCTTCCGCTTCAACGGAATTGCGGCACGTTTGCGCGTCGGCTTCGTCGACTACTTCCGCCAGGGCCGTTGGGAGGACCATTGGCTCTGCGAATACCGGACCGACGGCGCATGGCATCTGCTCGATGCCCAGATGGGTCGACGCGCCCGCGAAGGCCACGGCATCGGCTTCGCCGTCGAAAGCGTTCCCCGGCAGCGCTTTCGCTCCGGCAGCCAGCTTTGGCTGGACCTCCGCGCCGGCCGGGTCGACCCAGACACCTGTGGCGTCTCCTTCGCCGGCATAAGCGGTGACTGGTTTCCGGCGGCCAGCGTCCTCAGGGACGCCGCCACGCTGGCGATGATCGAGCCGCTGCCTTGGGACTACTGGGGACCGGCACGCAACTTCTGCCTGACCCAAGCCGTCACGGACGATGCGGCCCGGGATCTCGATGCCCTGGCGCAAACCTTCGAACAGCCACCCGAAACGCCGGAAGCCGCCCGCGCCAGTCTCGCAGACTTTCCCTGGGCGATCCCCGGCGAAACGGTCTTGAGTGCCGTCGGCGGCCGGCTGCAGGAACGCCCGCTGCGCTGAGAACGAGAGCCAGCGTCTAACGCTCCGCCAGCGCCAGCCGCAGACCCAAGGCCCCGAAAGCACCGGCGAAACCGCGCCGCAGCCAGCGCATCACGCCCGGCCGCGAGATGACGTAGTTCCGCGTCGCCGAGGCGAAGGCGCCGTAGCCGGCGAAGACCACGAAGGTCAGCAGCATGAAAACACCCGCCAGCATCAGCATGGAGGCCGTGGCATTGGCCGCCGCCGCCGGCACGAACTGCGGCAGGAAGGCCAGGAAGAACAACGAAAGCTTGGGGTTCAGAACGTTCAGCAGGAGGCCGTTGACGACGATCTTGCCCGGAGAGACGGAGGCGGTCCGCTCGGAGACCTGAAGCGCCCCGCCGTCCCGCAGAATGCTCCAGGCCATGTAGAGCAGGTAGGCGACGCCGAGATACTTCACGACCTGGAAGGCCAAGGCGCTGGTGTGCAGCAGCGCGGCCAGCCCGGCGATACTCGCGGCGATGTGCGGCAGAATGCCGAGCGTACAGCCCAGCGCCGCCAGCACGCTCGCCCGCCAGCCTTGGCCCAGCCCGTAGGCCAGCGTGTAGAGCACGCCGGTGCCCGGCAGCAGAATCACGATCAGCGAGGTCAGCAGGTAGTCCGGGGTCATAGGGGCCGCTCCAGCTTTCGGAACGCTCAGTCTGGCGCGGGAGACTCATGGGGGAAAGGCGTTTTCTGGATCTCCAGTGTCATATAGCGGCTGTGCGGATCCTCGCGGTAGTCGCCGAAGGGCGCGCAGTCGAGGAAGCCGAAACGCTCGTAGAGCGCATGGGCGGCCGCGAAGTCCGCTGTCGAACCCGTTTCCAGGCTGACGCGCCGGTAGCCGCGCGCCTGTGCCTCGGCGAGCATGTGACGCAGCAGGGTCGCCGCCACGCCCTTGCGCTGATGCCCTTCGGCCGTGCGCATCGACTTGATCTCGCCGTGACCGGCCCCGATCTCCTTCAGCGCACCGCAGCCGAGCACCTCGTCTTCATCGCGCAGACTCCAGAAGGTCACCTCAGGCCGGCGCAGCTCTTCCAATCCCAGGGCATGCACGCTCTCCGGCGGCGAGAGCGCGGCCATACCGTCCAGGTGCGCGGCCAGCAGCGCCGCGACGTCGGCCCTCTCGAGATCGCCTTCGACCAACTCCATACCCGATTAGCTCCAAGCTCGCGCCCCAACCTTGCCCATCGCACCTTCGCGCCGAATGCCCCCTCATAACAAGCGCAAGCCAGCCGGCAAGCTGGAAAACGACGCTCTGCGTCGCCGCGAAGCAGGACGGCCTGACACGGCCTGTGGCAAGGTGTTTCGAGATGTCCTTCTCTCGCAACGGGGACCGGCCCGCAATGCAGCTTACCGCCGACGACACCTTCCTTACGGTCGACTGGCCCGACGGCGCGCGCACCCGCCATGCGCTGCAGTGGCTGCGCGACAACGACCCCGCCGGCTTCCACCCCGA
Source organism: Algihabitans albus (assembly GCF_003572205.1). Taxonomy (NCBI): domain Bacteria; kingdom Pseudomonadati; phylum Pseudomonadota; class Alphaproteobacteria; order Rhodospirillales; family Rhodovibrionaceae; genus Algihabitans; species Algihabitans albus. Next base: position 15,370 of record NZ_QXNY01000008.1, on the reverse strand, counting down.
CACGCGGGAGCGGGTCTTCGACCTCCTGAGCGTCCCGGACGACCTCACCCTGGCTGAGGCGCAAGCCGAACTCGAGACGATCCGTCTGCGCTGGGCCGACGGCACGGAGACCCGGCTGGCCCGCGACTGGTTGCGCGCGGCGGGCAGCGCCGCCCGGCACAGCACCCTGCCGCCGGTCCTGCCGGAAAGCTGGGATGCGAACTTCGCCGAACGGATCCCGCGCCAGTCCGGCCCGGCGGTCTTGAGCGATGATGGCGTCCTGGCCGCCTGGATCACCGACCTGGCCCGCTGGGGCATCGCGGTCCTGGAGAACGTGCCGGCCGAGCCGGGCGCCCTGGAGGCCGTCTGCCGGCGCATCGCCCATCTGCGCGAAACCAACTTCGGTTTGACCTTCGAGGTGCGCAGCGAGCCGCAGCCAATCAATCTGGCCTACACGCCGATCGCCCTGCCGCTGCACACCGATCTGCCGAACCAGGAGATGCCGCCCGGCTTTCAATTCCTGCACACCCTGATCAACTCCGCGACCGGCGGCGAGTCCCTCTTCGCCGACGGCCTGCGCATGGCCGAAGCCCTGCGCCGCGACGCGCCGGCGCACTACGAGATCCTGCGCGACGTCGCCATTCCCTTCCGCTTCCACGACGGCGGCCACGACATCCGTTATCGCCGCCCGGTCATCCGCGAGGACGAACGGGGCGAGCCGGTGGAGGTCAACTGGAACGCCCACCTCGCCGACAGCTTCGACATGGAGCCGGAGGTCACGGCGGCCTACTATCCTGCCTATCGCGCCTTCATGGCCCTGACCCGCGATCCCGCCTACCGCATCGCCCTCAAGACCCGGCCGGGCGACCTGATCGGCTTCAACAACCGCCGCACCCTGCACGGCCGCACCGCCTTCGATCCCGCCTCCGGCACCCGGCACCTGCGCGGCTGCTACGTCGACTGGACCGACTTGATCAGCCGCCTGCGTATGCTGGGTGTAAGCCGGGCGGGATCAAGCTAGCCACCCTCCACCGCCAGGATCGCCGCGACGCGCGCCGCCAGCGTGGCGTCCTTGGCGCGCGGAGGGGCGGTCTGACCGCGCTCCCGAAGGAACGCGGCCAGCCGCGGGCGCGACCAGGTCGAGGGGCCGTTGCCGCGTTCGGCAGGCGGCCCGGACGCTGGGTCGGGCGTGGACCTGGCGGAGGAAGAGGCGGAGGACGGGGCGGCCTGGCCGGGAGCCAAGGGCTCCATCCAGGCGGCCGGAGTCTCGCCTTCGCGCAACGCGAAAACCTCGCCGGGCGCACGCCGCTGGGCCGGGTAGAAGCCCTTCTCCCTGGCGCGCACAAGGGTCGGACCGGCCGCCGTCAGGCGCAGGCGGGACAGGCCGCCGCCCCGCGAACCCTCGCCCTTCGGACCGGCCGGCTTCACGGATTGGTCTGATTGCCGGCCGTCACGCCGGCGGTGATCCGGCCCGCCGTGGCGGCGGGACCCGTCACGCCGTAGTTCAGCCGGACGTAGCGCTGGTCGGTCGTCAGGGGCAGGGAGTCCAGCGCGAAGACGTAGCCGGCCGTCAGGTCGGAAGCCGGCACCGCTTCGGTCTCCAACACCGTGGTCGGACTGGCGAAGCTCTCCACCGTGTCGACCTGTACCGCGACCCGCAGCGAAGTCAGGGTGGCGAAATCCTCCACCACCTGAATCCGCAGGGGCACTTTCATGCCCTTGCCCATGTCGCGGCTCAGGGGCGCGGCACCGCCGTCGGGTCCGTTGCTGGCGGTGCCGGTGGCGCCCAGGTCGATAATGTTGCTGGAGGCCGCCGTGGCGGTGATCGCCTGGGCGTCGGAAAAGAGACTCTGCGTATCGAAGATCATGTGACGTTCCTTTCTCTCAAACCCTTCAAACCACCCGGGCTTCGCTGTTGGTGATCGCGTCGATCTCGCGGATCGGCACGCCCATGAAGGTCATGACCTCGCGGCCCTGAACCTCGCTCAAGCGAACGAAGGTGTTGGCGTTCGCGTTCAGCGCCTGGCGGTGCAGGAACTCCTTGACCTTGGTGTTACAGTACATCGCCAGGCGTCCGGCGTTGCCGCTGCCGATCCGCCGGTTGCGCAGGCGGTAATAGGCCCGGATCATGAAGTCGTTGAGATCGGCGCCGGCCGAGGCATCGGCGGTCAGGGCGGAGACGTCGATGTTGGCGACGCGGCTGATGTAACGCCAGTCGCGGACCGACAGGCCGATGTCCTGCTCGAACTTCTCCTCATAGACCTCGTAGCGGCCGCTGTTGTTGGGGTCGATCACGGTCTGCACGCCCAGGTCGGTGCGCTGGACGCCGGCGCGCGAGCCCTTCGGGTAGATCAGGTGGGCTGTGGTGTCGCCCCAGGTGATCATCCAGATCGAGGTGTTGTCGGCGCCGGTGCCGCCGGCATCGACGATCTGGTTACCGTTCTCGGCCGACAGGTCATTGAAACGCGGCGCGAAGCCGGTGAAGGCAGCCGGCTCGCTGCCGGAATTGCCGTAGATCACCGTGTCGGCGATCTCCTGCGCCATGGTCTCCAGGAAGGGCGCGGACTCCGACAGGCGGAGCTGCTGCGGATCGGACGAGAGGTCGATCAGCTTGCTGTCGATGATCGAGCGCGCGACCAGGCTGCCGGTCGCGTCCTCGACCTGGCGGGTGTGGGACTTGCTGGTTTGAACACCCTCGTAGAGTCGGCGCCAGGTCGCGGTCGGCAATCCGGTGCGCACCGTGGTCAGATGCTTGGTGCCGTTGTTGCACTCGACCGCCGGGGCGTCGTCGAGGATCGGGTTGAATTCGGCCAGCATCTCGATGATGTCGGCCGTGGTGCCGTTCGCGTCGGTGCGCTTGGCCACATCGGCCAGGGTCATGTAACTGCTGCCAACGGTCGCCATGGGGCGAGCTCCTTATCGCTGGGGTTTGGGCATGTCGGGATACATCCGCTCGGCGCGGCTGCGCGGCGCGGCGGTCCCGCTGGATTCGACGAAATGGTCGTCGGAGACGATCCGGCCGAAGCCGCGCAGACCGCGGATGAACCCGGGATGGTTCAGCAGGCCGAAGTGCTTCAGCAGCTCGATCGTCGGCGCGTCGAAGGCATGCTGGACGGCGGCGTTGCCGAGGCGCAGCGTCTCCTCCAGCTTGTCTCCGCCGATCTCCGGGTCGGCGCGGGTCTGCCGCGTCCAATCCTCGACCGTTTCGGCGTGGCGCTGCATCAGGAGGTCGGTGCCCTGCTTCAGCGCCCTGGCGTGAAGATCGACCAGCTTCTGCGCCTGCGCGTTGGACAGCTTCAGCTCGCGCGCCAGCGGCTTGAAGGCCTCCAGGCGCTCGGCATCCAGTCCCGCGGGGACTCCCCCGTCGGGCATCACGTCCGGCGGCAGATCGAACCTGTAGTCGCTCTCTTCTTCGGCCCCGTTCGACTTGGCGGACTCGCCAAAGCGATCCCCGCTCCCAGCGTCGTCGTCAGCCTCGGCCCCCGGTGACGTCACGCCGCCGGGCACCTCGACCGTCAGTCCGAAGCCGTCCTCGGCTCCGGAGACAAACGGCCTCTCTCCCTCCGCCGCCGTGGCGGAGGACTCAGAGTCTCTCGTCATGTTCGATGATCACCTTGTTGAATGCGCATGTGACAGGCGGCGCGAAGGGCCGGGCCGCCAGGCCCGTAAGGCAGCGCGGGAACGAACGAGCCGGCTGCCGCCGGCTAAGCCTCGTCGTCCTCGGACAGGGTCTCCCGCATCTCCCGCCCCGCCGGCCCGCGCCCATCCTGGCGCGCGATGTCGCGTTCCATCGCCAGATACCGCTCGGGGTCGGCCACGGCGCAGTAGCGCCGCCAGGTCTCGCCGACCATGCGCTCGCCCTCGCGCCGCGCCATCTCCAGCGGGTTGTCGGAGAAGACGCTGGCGAAGGGCCGCGTCTCCCTCAGCAGTCGCGCGAAAACGCGCCGTCCGCCCTCCGTCTCCAGCAGCGCGGCGAGGTCCGCCAGAAAGGCCGCCTGGCGCTCCTCCAGCTTCTCGCGGGTCCGCCGCTCGCGCCGGTCCTGTGGCTCCATGATCTTCGATCCATTTCTTGAAACGGTGTCGCTTTCGCGGCTGCCTGTCGCGCGATACGCAGCCCGCTTGCCACACAAAAATATCTGCGTGTGGCAAAAGGCCTGATGTTAAGCGCTCCCAGAGATTTCAGTCACGCCCGCAGCCGCATCCGGAGCAGTATTCGCAGCCGTCATACCACCCTGCCCCATCACGGCCTGCAGCATCTGCAAGCCATCGAGCGACTGGGCCGCCGCGCCGGCATCCTTCAGGGCGCCGGCGCCCTGCTGCGCCATGGCCAGGCCCTCAGCCATCTGCTGGCGCTGGGCGCTCTGCTGCTGCAAAGCGGCCACTTCCTCGTCGGACCGCAGGATGGTCGGCGGCACGCCCAGCAGTTCGCCCATCTCGTCGACCGACTGGGCCCAGTCCACCTTCATGCCGGCGGCGGGATCGATCTGCGCCAGTCCGCCGGCGTAGCCGGTCAGGCGCTCGATGCCCTGGATCGCGTCGACCCGCTGGTCGCGTACCAGGATCGACTGCAGCTCGATCTTGAGGTCCAGGCCCTGCAAGACCTCGGGGGCCGGCGGCAGGATGCCGGCCGCCGCCGCGATCTCGAAGGTGCGCTCGACCAGGGGTTCCAGCAGCTCGTTCTGCAGGCGCTCCAGCACCGGCCCCAGGGCCAGCATCTTCTCGGATCGGCGCTCGGCGATTTCGGTCGCGGTCACCTGGCGCCGGTCCATGCTGGAGATCATCAAGAAGAGATTCGCGAAGAAGCCGCGCCGCACCGCCTCCTGCGTCTCGAAGATGTCCTGGCGCAGGTCGCCCAGGTTCAGCCGCACGTCGTAGACGGAGCGCAGGCCCTGACGCTGCAGATCGCCGTCGGCCAGAATGTTGACCGCGCCGGGCAGCAGAGAGACATGGTGGTTGCCGTAGGCCGGCCCGCCCTGCATCGGCGGGTTGACCTGCTTGTCGACGGCCTGACCCTTGCGCTTCTGCATCACCTGCAGCTGTTTGATGTCGCCCAGCACGTCCATCGCCGGACTGCGGCCGTAGACGTCGTTGCCGGTCACGTACCAGCGCGGCGCCAGCACCGGGAAGCTGTCGAAGCCGCTCTCGCGCAGCAGCTTGCCTTCCTCGGCGCCCTCCTCCAGGTAGACCGAGCGCCAGCGCTTGTTGCGGCCGTCGCCCAGCGTGGGGTTCCGGTCTCGGTGCGGCTCGATGGCGTGGAAGACCCAGTAAGCCTGATCCAGCTCGCCGTTGCGGTAAGCACTCTGGGCACTGGCGGAACAGGCCTCCAGTCCGAATTCCTCGGCCATCTGCGCCACCGTCATGCGCAGGTCGCGATAACAGGTATCTACCAGACCGTTCGCGCCGGACGCCAGATAGTAGCTGCCCATCGGCATGGGCCGCAGGCGGATCACGTCGTCGAAGTCCGGCTCGATATAGATCGCCGTGGTGCCGAACAGACCCAGGTCCTCGTAGCCGACCGTCAGCGCGTTGTAGACGTTCGAGGCGGCGAAGATATCGCGCAGCAAGCCGCTCACGCCGTGGAGCCAGCGCGAGACCTCCGGCTGTTCGGCCAGGGCGGGGCTGCGCGGCGTCAGCTTGAACCAGGGCCGCGCGGGACTGGTCACGCCGGTCATCAAGCCGGCGACCAGAGTGCGCAGGGCGAAGGTCGCGGTGCTGTCGACGATGCGGGTGTTGATCTTCTTACCCCGCCGGCCCTTGTCGTCGCGGTCGCTGAAGCGCAGGCGCCGCGGCAGTACGAAGTCGCCCAGCTCCTCCCAATGGTCGCGCCAGTCCTCGCGCTCGTTCTTTAGCGCGTTGCGCCGTTTCAACAGGCGGCTGCGCAGGGTTTCTCGTTCGGTCATCGCGACCTTCCTTAGTGACCCGGAAGTCATTGCCGGTTCCCAGTCTTCACTGGTTCAGAATCTTCACTGACCCAACAGGGTCTTCCGGGCTCGGGGGGCGGCTTGGCCGTCCGCGCCCGTCCCTCCACCCAGGATCGTCACCCGGCCCGGCGTGGCGCCTCCCGCGGCACGGCGGCGGGTGGTCCGGTCCCTCCCGGTTTGCGTCGCGTCCGGCTGACGCTCCGCCTGCGGCGGCGGGGGAGGTGCCGGCGCCGGCGGCGGCGCGGGGCCGGAAGGTCGGGCGATCGGGTTCGAGCACATGGATATCAGGCTCCCAACAAGGTTTTGCCGGCGGTCCGCTCCTCGGTCTCCAGCCCGCGCGGACCGGAGGTAATCGTCGAGGCGGCGCCCCGGCGCGCCCGGGTGCGGCGCTCTTCCTCGCGGCGGGCCGCCGTGCCGTCCGGGCCTTCGGGCGCGCGGTGCGGCTGCTTCGGCGGCTCGGGCGGTGGCGGCGGTGCGGGCGCGGCGGGCGGGCTGGAGAACATGCACATGGCTAGATCGCCTCTTCGTAGGGGTTGTAGTCGAGACCCAGGGCCAGCCGCGGCCGGTTGCCGCCAGCGCCACGCGGCTGCACCGGCAGGGCGAAGGTCAGGGCCAGGGCATCGCCCAGGTCGGGGCTGGAAAGGCCGCGCTCGCGCAGCGCGTCCTTGCTTTCCAGGCGCAGTCGATTGGCCGCGTCGAAGTCGTAGGTCGGTGCCGAGAGATCGCGCCGCAGGGCGCTGTCGGCCGGCAAGGCGCCTCCGGCGCGCAGCCAGGCCGCGACGGCATCCCACATCTCGGCGCGCTTGTTGAGATAGCGCGGACTGGTCGGGCGGCCGCCGAAATTCACCTCGACGACGCTATGGCCGAGCTGGCGCAGACGGTCGATCACACCTTCGCCGCGACCGGCGTCGACGAAGACGGCGTCGGCCCGGCACTCGGCGATCTTCACCGCCACCCGCGCCGCCAGGCTCATGTTGTCGAGCCCCTGGAAGGCCTGCACCTCGCGGCACCAGAGTCCCTGGCGCAGACAGAGGCTCGAGCGGTCGCTGCCGTAGCGCGCGACGTCGACACCCAGCACGACAGGCAGTTCCGCCACCTCGGCCGGGTTCAGGTGGCGCTGCATGGCCGCGGCCACCAGGTCCAGCGGGATCAGCACGTTGTCGCTGGCCGCTTGCCAGTCGCAGAGGAACTCCTGGCGGTACTGCGCGTCCGACATGCTGCGCCGGGCCAGCTCCAGCTCCCCGGGCGCGATCGCCCCGGTGTCGTCGGCCGTATAGAGCGCGCCGTACCAGGCCGGGTCCGTCCCCTTGACGGCGTGGTGATAAAGGTCGTGGAACAGATCCAACCCCTTGGGCGTCCCGATGAAGAGACACCAGCCCTGGCGGTCGGACAGGGCCGGGCGGATCACTTCGCCCCAGGTCTCGGGTCGCATGTCGGCGACTTCGTCCAACACCACCCCGTCGAAGTAGAGTCCGCGCAAGGCATCGGGATTGTCGGCCCCGTAAAGCCGGATGCGTGCCCCGTTCGGCAGGGTGACCTGCAGCTCGCCGTCCTGTGCCCGCGTGCCGGGGATCGGCCGGCTGTAGCTCCGCAGCGTGTCCCAGGCGATCTGCTTGGCCTGCTTCTGGTAGGGCGCCAGGTAGGCGAAGCGCGGGTTGGGCTTCTCGCAGCGCAGCGCCGCGTCGATCAGCGCATTGATCGCCAGCACCGTCTTGCCGGCCCGCCGGTGCAAGACCAGCACCGAGAAGCGCCGCAAGCCGGCATGGATGTCTCGCTGATACCAACGCGGCCGGTAGCCGGTGGAAACGGCTTGTTCCTCCACGGCTCTCCATCGCCTGTTGTTCGTCGGGTTTCGCTGGTCTGTCGCCGCGGCGGACTCGGCGGCACGACCGCGCGCTGCCGGCTTTCACGGCCCTCCCGACCCGGTGAAACCGAACGCGGAAATCCGCCTCGGCGGAGCGGGCGGGACAGGCATGTTCTCGAAACTTGGAGACTGACGGTGGAGGACCTCGTCTCTCGACTCTGCCTTCGGCAAAACCGGCGCGAGATGCAGAGCTCCACGTCTAACGAAAATATCCTCGAAACCCTGCCTGATCGTCAACCCGTCCTGAAAATTATTTTGAGACTGAACCGCGTCTCTCGGTCCGGACCGTCTCCTGTCCCGCCTCTTCCGCAGCCCGCTCGTCCGGCGCCCGCTCGATCCCCGTGGCGACGACGACGCGTAGCGGACTTTCCGGGTCGCCGGCCACCTGCAAGGGCAGCACCTTGGCGAGGAACCCCGAGAAGGTCTTGATATCCTCGTTGGCGATCCGGCGCAGATAGCCGACCAGACCGTCCTTTCCCTCGCAGTCCTCGCCTGATTGCTCGGCTGCCAGCAGGATCGCCTCGGTCAGGTGCAATGTCGTCTGACGGGTCGGATCGCCCGACGGGCGCTTGGAGCGCGCATCCTGTCTTCGGCTCGGCCGCGCCTTGACGAGCGCCTTGCCGCTGCCCGCTCCCTGCGGATCGCTCTTTCGGTCGGCCGCCATATCGCTTCCCTCTTTCCACCGGATCACGACGAGGAGTTGTCGCGCCACGACCGGCCAGCCTCCGACGCGCCGTCGAGAGGGGATTCCAGCAAACAGAAACCCGCCGCGACGGATCGGGCGGGCGCTTTTCGGACAGGTCGGTCGGCAGACTTCGCCGGACAGCGGCGCTTGCAGCTCTTCACCGATACCTGAAATTTCCTCTGCTCGACCCTCTTTCGTCAACCCGACGGCGCGACTTTTTTCGAAAGCATCGCAAAACGTTTCCCTATGCCTTTTGCGCAGGAGCTGTCTGGCGATCTGGTCGATCCGCCACCCAGCTTGAATAGACGGCGGCCCGAGATACCTTGATTTTGCGGGAAATCGCCGTAAACGCCTTGGCAAGGGCCTTCCGTCTAGGCTCACCGAGCTTGAGAAGGGGAGCTCGGTACTTTGCGCTCCCCGCTTTTAGAAGAGCCACCGATGCAGCCGCAGCCGTCTGCCGTCCTGTCCTCCGAAGCGCCCGCCGTCACCGGGCCGGTCGTTCGGCCGCGCTCGGTGATCGGCCATGGCGTCGGCCTCTCGGGGCTCGCCGGCCTGGGCCTCGCCCTCCTATGGCTGCCCGGCTCGACACTGACGCTTCAGGCCCAATGGCTGTTCTGCCTGGCCGCCGCCGCCGTCCCTATGGTCCTCTACAGCCTGCTGGTCGAACGGGTGCATCGGCGCGCCAGCACCGGCCTCAACTGGGCCGCGCCGCGCCCGCTCGCGGAGACGATCGCGACGACCCGGATCAAGCTGGCGGGGCTGGCCGCGACCTGGGCCCTCATCGCCCTCTTCTACTTCAGCGTGACCTCCTATCAGGGCGAGGAGTTCGCCGCCTACCTCGGCATCCTGCGGGCCATCTGGCTGCCGCTGGTCCTGCTTGCCGCGCTCTACGTCTTCCTGGTCGACCGCTATGCCACGGACCCGCACGACGAACTCTGGCATTTCGGCCGCTTCGCCATCGGCGACGGCGCGCGGGCTGACGGATCGAAAATCGCCCAGCATCTGCGGAGTTGGGCGATCAAGGCCTTCTTCCTGGCCTTCACCGCCTCCCTGATGCCCTCGCACGTTCAGGCCGTGGTGACCTACGACATGGGCTTGCTGCTGCAAAACCCCATCGTGACCGTGATTTTCGTCTTCAATCTGCTGTTCCTGATCGACGTCACCTTCGGCACCCTCGGGTACGCCGCGACCTTGCGGCCCCTCGACACCCACATCCGCTCGCCCAACCCCTTCCTGCTCGCCTGGGTCGCCGCGCTGATCTGCTATCCGCCCATTATCCTGATGGGCTACGGCGGTCCCCTAGACTACCGCCAGGGCACGCAGGACTGGGCGGTCTGGATGCAGGGCAGCGAGCCCGCCCTCTGGGCTTGGAGCGCGCTGTTGTCGGTCGTCCTGGCCCTCTATGCCTGGGCGACCGTGATCTTCGGCCTACGCTTCTCCAACCTGACCCATCGCGGCATTATCACCAACGGTCCCTACCGCTTCTTCCGGCATCCGGCCTACCTCGCCAAGAACCTTTTCTGGTGGCTGGTTTTTCTGCCCTTCCTCCCACTCGGCGACACGGCCCAGACCGTTCAGAACTGCCTGCTTCTGCTCTCGGTCAATCTGATCTACTGGCTGCGCGCGCGCACGGAGGAACGCCACCTGCGCGAGGACCCGGTCTACCGCGCCTACCTCGCCTGGATGGCCGAGCACGGCTTGCTCGAGCGGGTCGGCAAACGCCTCTTCGGCAAGCGGCCTCCAATCGAGACCTGACCGGGCCGGCGGATCGATCCGTCACAGCAGACTGAGTTGCGTCTCCACGGTCTCGGGCGTTCCGAAGGTCTCCAAGGTTTCGACCGGCACGATCATTCCTGCGTCATCCGGCTTGCGGAAGTTCTTGGCCGCGTCCGATACGCGCCAGGCCGTCATGGCCTCCGCCGGATAGGGGCGCAGCACGCGCTCCGGCAGACGGTCCTCGAACAGCCAAGCCTTCGCTGCTTCGGGGGTCAACAGAACGGGCATGCGGTCGTGGTGGCGCGCCTGCACCAGGGCGTTGGCCTCGGTGGTTATCACCGCAAAGCTGGCCACCACCTCGCCGGTCTGCGGAATCACTGCCTCGCTGACCAGACCCGCCAGCAGGAAAGGGCCGCCGTCCTTCAGCGCATAGTAGGACCAAGGCGCCGCGCCCTTCGCCCTGGCTGGCTTCTCCGGCTCGTAAAAGCCATCGCAGGGCACCAGCGCACGCCCCTGCTTCGGGATCAATCGCCAGGGCCAACCGTGTGCCAGCTTATCGGCGCGGGCGTTGGTGAGCAGGTATTTCGGCCGACCCGCCCCCGCTCCAACCTCGGCCTTCGCTCCTGGTCCGGTCCCGGGCGGGATCAGATCCCATAAGGCCGGCTCCATCCGCAGGCTGTCCGGGCTGGAAACCCGGAAGACCGGGTGCCACTGCCGCGGACCGATCCGATACCGCGGAGCGATCTCCGGACCCGGCCCGGCCAGGGCGAGACCCAGGGTATCGGCGAGGCGACTCACTTCCTTGCGGGAATGACGCAGCGACATGGCATTGCACATGCCCCGCAGTTCGCCGCACTCCCCGCCCGAATGCAAGACGGCGCGATGAAAATATCACCGGATCGGAAGATCGGGCGAAAGATCGTATTGTATACAAATGGACGATAATTGCAGGGCTCGGCTAGTCTGCCGGCATGGAACATTTAGAGAACGAAAACCTTGGGCCCAAGTACGCCCTGCGCCTCTCCGACCTGGGGCGCTGGCACCGTTTTCGGGCGACCTGCTTTCGCTGTCGCCATAGCGCGATCATCGATCCCGAAGCTTTGCGGAGACGCTGGTCGGCACGCACGAAGCTGGGGGATCTGGAACGGAAACTGCGCTGCCGCACCTGCGGCAACCGCTATGGAAACTCTTTGAGCGTGGGGCGCCTGGCGCGGAACTGAGCGGCGAAAAGATCGACAGCCTGCGACGGGCGGCGCCGTCGCAGGCCGTGAACAGAGACCCTAACGGGTTTCCGCGAACTGAACGGAGAGGCCGCCTAGAGCCTGTTGTGATCGTATGGACTCGCTTTGCGGTTCCGCCGACCCTAGGAAACAGACTCTCACACTTTGAATCGAGACTGGATTTAACGGAATCGCCGGACCCAATACGTGGGTCCGGCTGATCACTATCTGGTCTAGAGCGGAAGCGTCGCGGCGATCCTGCTTTAGGCTTCTTCCGGCCGGTTGCGCAGCCAGCGCAGGCCGGCAAGGCCACCCAAACCGGTCAGCAGGAACCACGCCGCGGCCGGCAAGGGCACCGGCGCCACGCCGACGGAATTGACATCGAAGCCGTCGGGACTGGGGCTGTTGGCGGGTGTGTTATCGACGATCGCGAGCCAAGAGAACTGGCCGGCGAAGGAGATGGCGGCTCCACCGTCATCGATCTGGGCATTTTGGTTGGAGATCTGGCCGACCTCTTCCCATTCGCCGAAGAAACCGCCCAGGCCCGTAACGAGATCGATTTGATCGGCTCGGCTGGCTTGTCCCATGGTGTACTGGCTGGAGGTGCCGACGTAAATCGTCGCCGTCTCCAGGAAGTCGCATCCGTCAACACAATTGAAGGTGAACTCCCAAACGCGCCCTTCGTCGAGAAAGTCCTGGCCGAACCCGAACACGGCGAAACCGGGATTGCCAGCGCTGCTTTGACCGAGCGACAGAAAATCCTGGTCCGGAGCGCCCAGCGCGTTCGCCGGATTGTCCCGATCGTTGAGATTCGAAACCGTGCCGTTGTTGAACCAGTCGACCTCGGTCGCATAGATCAGACTGGCTTGCGACGCAGTCGAGGTGGCGACGGTAAGGCCGGTCGCGACCGCCAAGGCAACAGCAATACGACTCAATTTTTCATGCATCATCATGATCAGGCACCCCCAAATTTTGCTTCGCGTTCTGCGACGAGGTCTGACCGCGCAGTCGCTATTCTGTAACAGATTGAGGACGATAGATAAAGTAAAAATTAAATTTTCGTAAATATGTAAATTTCTGGCTTGCAATGAACGTGAAGGTTGGGTGAATAGGAATTCAAATTATTGATATTATTAGAAATACTGAAACAGAACTACACTTTCGGAGTGGCAGCTTTTTGCCTTTTAAGAGGTACCACTTTCGCTATAAAGGAGATTTTTTGCGCTGCGAAAAGCCATCAAAAGTTTGTGTAGCTGAAGGAGATCGGCTCACTTTTGCCTCACCGAACGGTTGGTCGGACGGCGTCACTGGCCAGCCGGTCAGGCTTCGAAGCAATCCGTCCGCGTCCGGCAACACGCTCGGCCAACTCGGAGGATGAATCGAAGAGAAGGGACGAACCCGACGGCGGCAGGCGGCGCTCCGGCCGAGGCCCTCCCGGCGTCGCTATCCGCTCGCCGGAACATCGCGGCTTTGGCCGCCGCACGACAGCTCGGGCGCGAGGGACGTCGCAGAGGGATCGTTCGCCCCGCGAACTGCTCTCTGCCCGATCTACACTCGTAAATAGAGACCGATCAGAAACAGAGAACGGTCAGAAATCGGCGCGCAACAGGAAGAAGGCTTGCGGCCGTCGGTCGTCGTCGTCGCCGGGATCGCGCAACAGCGGCTGAGCCACCTCGACATCGGCGCTCACGCTATTGAATAGCCGCAAACGCATCCCAAGGCCGACCGAGGCAAGACTCTCGCGATCGTCCTCACCGACCCCCGCGTCGTCGTTCCAAACCCGCCCGCCATCGGCGAAGCCGTAGACCTGCCAGCCATCCAGCGGCAGATCCTCCACCTCGACCTGTTGCGCGTAGCGCAGTTCTACACGGCCGCCCAGGCCGTGTTCGCCGACCAGCTCGGCGGGCTCGAAGGCACTGCCCAGATCCTCGCCTCCCAGGCCGAATTCCTCGCCGGCCAGCAGAGGATCGTCGGAGACCTGAGCCGATGCCGACGCGAAAAGGCTGAGGCCCGGCACCAGGAAGCCCAGGCTCTGCAAGCGGCTGGCATTGATTTCGGCCTTCAGGAACTCGGGGTCGCCTTCGGCGCGCGACAGCAGACGGTCGCCGCGCTCCGAGGGTCCGAAGAGATCGAGACCCTGACTGATCTGCAGGCTGGCGAAATTGCTGCCGCCCAGGCGGTCGGCACGGTTCCAGAAGGCTCCGACCCGTGCCACCGTCAGGCGGTCTTCCTGCAGGTCCTCGTCCTCGAAGATGCGGGTTTCGCTGCGGCGAAGGTCGATCTGCGCCGAGAGAAAGAGGTTCTCCGTGCGCGAACGGATCACCGGGTGCGTCGCGGAGACGACCAGCGAGGCGGAATCGCCTTCGACGTCGAGATCCTCCAGATCGTCGCCGGGTTTGGTCCAGGCCAGACTTCCCGACAGACCGATGGTGGTGCCCTCGTCGAAGATCGGCCAGCGGAAGGCCGCGGAGACGAAGTCGAGTTCGCGCGTGAAGAAATCCCCCGCCCGCACGTACTGCAGTTCGATCTGTTCGTGACTGGCCAGCAGCGAGTGAACGGCGACCGCCGCCGACTGCTGGTGCGGCCCGAGAAATCGCGTACCACGGTTGTCCGCCTCAAGGAAGGCGTCGTAGCGGCGCTCCTCGACCAGCACGTCCAGCACGGCCGCGTTGGGCGTCTCCGGCGCCGGGGACAGGATGGAGCTCACCTCGATCCCCGGCAGATCGTTCATCAGCAGCAGGTAGCGCTCGAGCGTGCGGGCGCGCAGCGGGCGATCCTCCGCGATCTTCTCGCCATAGGTCTGTAGCAGACCCCGACCGCCGCGCGGTTCGCCGCGCACCGAGACGCTTTCCACGAAACCCTCGACGACACGCAACGCCGCTTCGCCCTCCACGATCTCCTGCGGCGGAACCAGTGCGAGACTCAGTAGGTAGCCTTCGTTGCGGTATCGGGTGGTGATGGCGTCGGCGTAGACATAGACATCGGCGAGACTGATCTCACGACCGATATCGTCCGCCCAGATATCCGACAGCTCTTCGTCTGCGAAAACGCTGTTCCCTTCCAGAACGACGCGCTCGAGCTGAAAGCGAATCTCGTCAGCACCCTCGGGCGCCGGCGCGGTCTCGGGAACGGCGAAGCCTGGACCGGTCTCAAGTCCCGGGATATCGAGTGGCGTCTGCAGCCGCTGATCGAGACGCCCGGGATCGGCGGAGGGGGGTATCGAGCGGCTGGTCGTCTGGGCAAGTCCCGAGGTCGCCGCCAGCAGAAGACCGACTGTCACCCCGACAGTCGCGCCGAGCCCTAGAACGATCTGACGCATGCTGCCCCCGAAGCCATGTCTGTCCCTGCCCCGATAGACCAAGCCCGATACAGAAAACCGCATCGGACCCGGTGAAGACCATCGAAATCTGAAATGCCCCAAACCGGTTACGGGCAAAAGACGACAGACATCCGCCCACCACGAACGACTTTTACGGCCCGCGACCGCTTACTGGCCGTCCGGTGCGGCGCCCGTCTCCAGATCTGCGCCATCGATCAGGTTCGTCAACTCCTGCAGGTCTTCCGGCAAGTCCTCCGGACCATACTGGGCCAATAGGTCCTCAAAGGTTAACGCCTCGACGCAGTCGGTCCCCGAGAGCTGCTGACGTCCGCAGGCGGAGAAGTCGATCACGGCCGACGTTCCCTGCGGAACCAGCGACGCCACCTGAGTCGGATTGTCGGTGATCAGAAAACCGGTGTCACCCTCCGTGCCGGCGGCACCAACGTCACCGCCGGCCGCAGGTGCCAGGCTCGCCAGAAGCTCTGCCAGCGTCAACCGTCCGAGAAGCTCACCGGGAAGCTCGGCGAAGTTTGCCAGGAACTCGCGTTCGACCAAGATTCCGGGTTCCACCGTTGCCGCGTCCCCGCCGCCACCCGTCGTGCCACCAGTCGTCCCACCCGTGGTTCCGCCTGTGGTGCCGCCCGTGGTGCCGCCGGTCGTGCCACC
>NZ_QXNY01000007.1 GCF_003572205.1 Algihabitans albus | reverse complement strand
GTACCGCCTGTGGTGCCGCCGGTCGTGCCACCCGTGGTCCCGCCCGTCGTGCCACCCGTGGTCCCGCCGGTCGTGCCGCCTGTGGTGCCGCCTGTGGTGCCGCCGGTCGTACCGCCACCCGTCGTGCCGCCGGTCGTCCCGCCGGTCGCGTCAGGCGGCAGGACGCCAGCCGAGGAATCGGCGACGCTGCTGCCGTTGATCTGCGGGCGACCCGGTACGACAGGGCTTTCCTTGACCACGCCGTCGACCAGGATCGCGCCGCCGCTGTCCTGGGCCGCGACGATGTAGGTATCGGGGTCGGTGTTGCGGCCATCGATGAAGGCGGTACCCGCACCTCGGTCGGTGACTTCGATGTAAGAGGTATCGCGGGCGGCGGTTCCCGTCGCCAGAACGCTTTGGCTGCCGCCGGTCGCGAGGATATAGGCATCGGAACCCAACTGCCCGACACCACTGCGCACGCGGATATCGTCCGCGGCGCGAATGTCCTGCGCACTGCCTGTATTGAGAATGTAGGAATCCGAGTGGTGCCGTCCACCGAACACGCGCAAGTCGTTACCGACCGCGATCTCCTGCCGGCCTGCGCTGTTGACGACGGACGAGTCCGAATTCGCGCTCGAGCTGCCGCGGCCGTCGGTATTGCCGACCGTCAAGCGGTGCCCGGCCAGGATGGTCATGCCGTCCGCGGAGCGCACGGCCGCGAAAGCATTGCCCGCGCTGTTATTGCCGCCGGCCACCGTGATGTCGTAGCCCGCGTCGATGCTAAGGCTTCCGCTGGACTGGATCCGTGCCCACTGGCCGGCCTGCCCACCGCTGCCGCCGCGGACCGCGATATTGCCGGTCCGCGTTCCGTTTCCACCGACGGTGATGTCGATGTTGCCGCCGCCGGTGGTGTCGATTCGGGCGTTCGACGGCTGCGATGCGCTGGCCGCCACCGTCAGGTTGCCGTCCGTGATGTCGATGTCGATGTTGCCGCCGTCGGCCGCCTGGAGCGCAACATTCCGCGCAACGCCGTTCGCCGCCTGCAGAGCGATATCGCCGCCGGCCCGCAGGCCGATATCGCCGCCGGTTCCGCCGGCGTTCGCCGTCTCGATGCGCGACTGCACGCGGATGTCGTTGCCGGCGGTCAGGAAGACGTCGCCGCCGCCCAGCGACACGATCCGGCCGCCGCTGTCGACGAGAATGTCGTTGTCGGCCTCCAGCGACAAGCTGCCGGACCCCGTCCAGTCCACCGCCGTCGCGACGGTGATGTCGCCGGCGCTGCCGCCGCTAGAATCGATCGCGGCGGTGGTCACGGTGACATCGGTGCCGCCGTTCAGCGCCGCCGTCAGGCTGCTGGCGAAAACCTCGAAGACGCCGCTCCCGTCCGGCGTGCCGCTGTAGGCCGGGCCGGCGCCGTTCACGATCCGGATATCGCGCGGATCCAGTAGCCACCGCCCCGCCTGTCCAAGCGGCGCCGTCACGTCGACTCGGCCGGTCACGCCCAACTGCCCGGCCGCGGAGGTCTCCACGAACCCGCCGTCGCCGCCGCGCGCGCCGCCCCGTGCGGAGATCGCGCCGTCCATGCGGGTCGTCTCATCGGCCCAGACGATCACGCGCCCGCCATCGCCGGAACCGGCGCCGTCCGCCGCCAGGGTCGCACCCGCGGCCACCCGGGTATGATCGGCACGGGCGAAATCGCCTTGGCCGCGCTCGTCGCCGCCCACGCGGATCCGCCCGCCATCGCTGGAGCCCCCATCGTTCAAGGCTGAGGCATTCAGGCGCGCCGTTTGGGTGAGGGTCACCTCGTCACCGGTAACGTCGATTCCGCCGCCGCCGACACCCTGCGCGTCGAGTTGGCCCGCGACCGTCACTTCGGACCCGGCACCGCCATGCAGGACGATCCGCCCCGCCTCTTGCATGACCGAGGTGACCGAGAGCCGGCCCTCGACGTTGATGACGCTTTCGACGACCTGCTCCGCCGCCGCGACCGACAGGGCGATCACGCCGCCTTCGGCGTCGATCGAACCGGCGTTGGTCGCCAGCAGTGCCTGCTGGGCCGGTGACAGCGCGAAGGAAACGAGCCCGTCACCCCAGAGATCGACCGTCGCCGTCTCGCTGCCGGCGGCCAGGGCTACACGGCCCAGACGGGCGACGATCGCTCCATCGTTCCGGACGGTCGGCGCCACGAAGGCCATCAGGCCCCCTTGCTCCACCGTAATGTTGCCTTGGTTGACGATGGCGCCCGGACCGAAGTCGTTGAGCGTCAGAGTGTCGGACCCGGCCATGAAGCTTTCGACGTCGATGTTGCCGGTCGAGGCGACCAGGCCGCCGACATCGATCTGCGCGCCGGCGCCGAACAGGACGCCGTTGGGATTGAGCAGAACGATCTGGCCGTTTGCCGTCAGTGCCCCATAGATCTCGCTCAGGCTGCCGCCGGTCACGCGATTGACCGCGATGGCCCGGCTCGAGGGTTGGGCGAACTGTACGGAGGCATCGCTGCCGATGCTGAAGCTTTCCCAATCGATGACCGCACGGTCGCTCGCCTGGTCGACGCGCAGCGCCGCCGCGGAGGGTTGCGACACGCTGGCCGAGCCGGCCACGATCGAGGGGTTCTGCGGCAGAGTGCTCGACGCGAGGGCAGAGCCGCTGACCGCCGGAGTGACCACCAGTGAGGCCGTGAAGCACAGCAGCGTCGCGTAGCTGCCCCAGCGCTTCGCCAGACGATCGACGTTAAGTTCTTCCGCCTGTGCGACAGATCCATGACTGTATTTGTATAACATGGCGCCCCAACGTCCGACCGAAAGGATATCTTCGGCTTGGAAGTTAAGACAATTCGCGTAAAATTCTAGATTAATTCGATGTTAAAGCTCGGTATTTTCAAAAAATTTCGCGATGTTTCTTTACATTTACAATTAATAGACTTGGTAAATCTGCTTTAATTAGAACATTAATCCTTAAAATTCCCTCTAAAATTGAGTTCAATGCGCGCGCGGATGCGGGCCGGTTTGCTCCGGCCCTACCGACTTCAACGCGTATAAATGGAGCGGCCACGGGCCCGATCAGCTCCCGATGGGCGGCGAGGCGGGCGCGGTGTCCGCCTCCGGCGTCCTAGGTCCAGGAAGAAGTAAGAGAGGACGAACCGGCATCGACCGTCAGAGGAAAATAAGACGATCCTCCATGGCGCCCCGCCGAGCTTATAGGCCAAGCGGTGTCGCCAACTTCCCGAGAGAACGGGGCCGCTTCATCGGTCTCGGCCGGCGGCGAAAGCCTTGCGGGCGGCCCTCGGCGACGAAGGCCGGATCGGGCTCTGACGACACGACCCTCAGGTCGCGGAGCCGTGCAACGGCGTCTCGAAGCGTCCCCGCACGCCGTCGCGGCTCACTGGTGGCGACCGGCACTCGAGATTTGGCTTGGCCGCAAACCGGCGGCGCGGCGTGCATGTTGCGCGGCCATCCTCCGGCCCCAAAGATCGAGCAAGGGCAGAACAACGGCTTTCTCGGCAACATGCCGCCCGAAGGGAATCCTGGCCGTCATGCTGCGGCCCAATCCCACGGTATGGCGCCAGCCCGCCGTGGCGCGCAGCTTCTCGACGTAAGGGTCGTTGGTGATACCCCACTTTTCGCAGAAGCGGTCCAGCGACTTCAGAATCCAGACCGGCGACCAGCGCAACGTGAAGAAGGGCCAGTCCGCCCGCTGAAGCGGCGTGTCGCGCGACGGGAAGAGATAGGTGACCACCGACTTCGGCTCGAAGACGACCCGGCCGCCATTGGTCCAGACGCAAAGACTGAAGTCGAGATGCTCGCGAGTCGCCGTCAGGGCCTCGTCCAGCGGGCCGATCCGGTCGAACAGCGCGCGCTCGACCAGAACACAGTGGAACTCGCAGAACTGCGTCTCTTCCCGCTTCAACGCCAAGTCGGCGACCTTGCTGCGCTGGTGCACATGCTCGTCTCGCAGACGGCGATCCTCCGGGGCGGCGGCCAGAAAGGCCTCCAGGTCGTCGGCGATCAGGCCGCCGGCCTGATGCACCTCGGTATGCAACGGCCGCTTCTGGCAGATCAGCGGCGCGATCACTTCGGCCCCGGTCTCCTGCGCCGTCGCGATCACGGTCGACAGCCAGCCGGGCGAACAGATCACGTCGTTGTCGAGGAAGGCGACGTAGCGGGTCTCGACCCGGCTCAGGCCGATGTTCCGCGCCTGATTGGGCGAGAGGAAGCTATCGTAGCGCAGGTAGTCGAAGCCCTGGGCTTCGCAGAGCGCGCGCAGCTCTGCCGCGACCGGCTTCGGACTGCCGCCGTCGACATAGATGAGCCTGTAAGGAACTTCCGTATGTTCGACGATGCTTTCAAGGGACTCCACGGCCACGCCGAAGCGCTCGCGTGGAACCACGACAATCGTCACCAAGGGCTTTTCTGCCATCCTGCATCCCCTTCCCCACTCGACACCGGCGATCTTCAATCCTTAAGGATCCGTAAAGAATAATAAGCAATCTACGCAAATCCACCATTTTTTGCATAACCAGGTTGCGCGGCGGCCTCGGACCGGGTCTTAACCATGATCCCTCACAGCCTCTTGCCCTTCGCCTCGTAGGCGGCCGCCAGGGCGAGCAGCAGGGCGTTGCCGCGCTGGCGCACCCGTTCGTGCGACAGCCCGACCCGCCTGCCAATCGCCCGCAGGCTCAGCGACAGACCGAGCCCGATCAAGATCGCCCGGTCGGCGGGCGCCAGGGTCAGGGTATGGCCCGCGACCCAATCGGCCTCCAGGATCTCGGCCCCACTCGGCGTGGCCGGCCGCGGACGAGCGGCGTTCCAGCCGTAGGCCTCGGTCGCGTCGTGCACCACGTCCGGCATGGCCGAGCGCAGGCCGGCGGGAAACAGACCGGTCATCGGCAGACGCGCGAAGGTCTCGAAGGCGCGCTGCACCAGCGCCAGAGCCGCCAGCCGAAGGCGATCCCGGGCGTCGACCTCCGCGCGGTCCGCCGCGCGCTGCGCCACCGACCAGCGGCCGACCGCCCGCTCGCCGTTGCGCAGCGGCCAGCTACAGCGCCCGGCCTCTCGCCCGGTCCGGTCCAGCCGCAGCCCGCTATCGGGCAGGCGCCGCACCGCGACTTCGCCACGTCCGCCGATGTAGACCTTGTTCATCGCCATGTCTCCTCTTCCTTTCTGTCTCATCGAAAAGCCTGTCTCACCCAGAGTCCCGCCACAGAGTCTCACTAAGGCGTCTCATGTTCGTCGGACCGCGAGGTCTCCAGAGCCGCCAGGCGCCGCTCCAGGCCGGCCAGCGCCGCGCTCTGCCGCGCCCACTCGGCCTGATCGCAGGGCAGCCAGCGGCCGGTCCGGCGGCGCGACGCCAGGCGCTCGAGAATCCGCAAGGCCCGCAGCCGCCGTTCTGCCAGCGCGGTGCGGTGGCGGCCCTCCGCGACCTGCTGCGGCCACCCCTCGACGGCCTGCAACCAAGCGCGGCGCGGCTGCAGCAGTGCCTCCAGCATGGCCAGCAGTTCGGCATAGGCCGGAAAGAACTTGCCCGCCGCCTTGCCCTGCTCCAGCGCTGCCAGGGCGATATCGGCCGGATAGCGCAGACAGAGCCTCAGCAGTTCGTCGGCCAGCAGCTCCTGCTCCAGCCCGTCGCTGCGCCGGCTGACGGTCACCGCCCGCAGCCGCGCGATGGCCGTGCCGATTGACAAAGCAGCGCCGTCGTCCCCGCACCCGCCGGTCAGGGCATCCAGATCGCGCGCCGCCAGACAGGTGCCGGCGATCCAGTCCCGCAGCCGTTCGCTCTCGCCCGGCCGCAGATCAGCCGGAGCCGTCCTCGTCGGCCGGCTCGGCAGCCTGCCGCTGGACGGCACGAGCGACCGAGGCAGCAAAGCTGCGATCCGCCGCTCCACCTCCGGCGGGCGAAGCTGCGCCGCCCGCCGGGCGACCGCCAGGCTGCTCTCCGGCACGACACCCGGCCCCTCCGCCGAAACGTCGCCCGAAACGATCCTCGTCGACTTCGCGCCGGACCCAGTTGCGCCAAGTCGCCGACCAATCGGACTTTCGTCCTCTGGCTCCCGGCTGGGCATGCCAGTAGTCGCGGAACTTGTCCGCACAGCGGTCAATCTCTGCATCGCTCAGACCTTCCTCCTTGGCGGTTCGGCGGGCCTGCGGCCCCGGCAACCAATCGTCCGGCAAACGGCTGCCCCGCGCGCTGACCCGCCTGGCCGTCGGCGGAGGCGCGGACTCGGACGGAGGGACCGAAGAGCCAGCTTCCGAGACTGTCGGGCTCCCTCCGCCCTCGAGCGTCCGGGCGTCCGACTCCCTGTGAAGGGAGTCGCGAGTCTGCTTGGCGGTTGAGGTTGCCGGTTGGCGGTTGGCGGTTGGCTTTTCGCCGGCGGAACCGGCCGCTTTACTCAAGCCGTTGTTCTGCTTGCCGGGACGGCCTCCGCGAGCACCGTTCTCGCGCGCACTTTGAATGCGGCCGGCGGCCCGCCCCACCTCCAGTTCCATGCGCGGCTGCGACAGCTTCCCGCCGGCCTCGGCGCACTTTCGGGCCGCGACCAGACGGGCGATCGAGGCCCGGATATCGCTCGGCCGCGTGCCGCGCTTGAACAGCTGCGCGATCCAGGCCGGATCGTTGTCGATCGGCCCGCCGCGCGAGGCGATCAGCGTGCAGATCATCCAGTAAACGCCGAAGTCGAGCGGAGAGAGCTTGCCGGCGACGCCGGAGATCATCTCGTCGGGGTAGTAGTCGACGCGGCGGACCTTGTTCGTGACCGGGTTCGTCGCAAGGTTTGTCGCGGGAGTCATCACGGGCGCCTCCCCGCTTCCGGCTTCGCAAGACCTTGCTCCGCGGCCCCGGCGTCCTTCGATTTCGCACCTTTGCTTCGCCGGTTGGGCAGGCTGTCGCGCGCCGCGCGATAGCGGGCGAGGGTTTCCGGCTCGCCCAGCAGGCGGCGCGCCTGGTCGCGCACCTCGGCGGGGCAGCGCCCGGCCAGGTCGCAAACCACCACGAAGTCGCGGCCTCCGGACAGCAGCCACCTGCGCGCCTCGTCCTGCAAGCGGGTTCGATGACGCTCCAGATGGTCGCGGCTGCGGCTGCCGAACCACAGCTTCGGCAGCTCGACGGCGTCGCGAAAGGCGCAGTCGATGACCTCGCGCCACAGCCGCTGTTCCGGGGGTTCGGCGCGGAGGGTCTCTTCCAAGGTGGCCGGGTAGCTGGCCCGGCCGGCGCGCGGTCGCGTCATCGTGCGGCTCTCCTGTCCGTTGCAAAGCTTGCCGGGGTCCGGGCGCGTCTTGCGCCGCCCCCCCGCGCGCGCCGCGGCGAAAGGCGCGCTTCGATCCTCTCGAGAAGCCTTTCGGTTGATTCCCGGGGAGTCGATGCGACATCCTCCCGGATAGGCAGTGCATAAGTGGATGCAATACGACCCAAGACTGAAAAGGGGAGCGCCATGCGAAGCAGCGAGCATCGACTGCACCTCCGACCGGACGGTCGGTTGGGGGTGCGACCGGACGGTCGGGCGCGGGCGCGGGCGGATCGCCCGGAGACGTCGGGTTTGAGTCATGGTCACGAACGATACATATCGTATCAGATAAAATCAATACATCATGTATCGGACATCGCAGATCGTATCGGCCACAATGTTGGCCATGTCTCAGGTCGCAGAACGCCTTCGCCAAGCTCGCGAGGCGGCCGGTTATACGTCGGCCGCCGCCTTCGCGCGCGCCATGGGCATGCTGGACGCAACCTACCGTCATCACGAGAACGGCCAGCGCACGCCGGGGCCGGAACAGATCCGGGATTACGCGAAGAAACTCAACGTTCCCTATCTTTGGCTGCTGACGGGCGAATCGAACCCGAAGGAACTTGGCCCGGTACAGACGCAGATTCACCACGCACCCATTATATCCTGGGTAGAGGCCGGACAGTGGACGGCGTCGGATACGATGCCGGCAGGCTCGGGTGACGTTGTGATCGTATCCCACATGCGAAGCACGGTCTTCGCGCTGCGCGTGCATGGAAACTCGATGGATCGTATCGCGCCGGAGGAAAGCGTCATCGTCGTGGACTATGGCGACCGCGACCTGATCGACGGCCGCTACTACGTCTTCCGGCTCTCCAACGGCGGCGAAGCCACCTTCAAACGCTACCGCGCGAATCCGACCCGGCTTGAGCCGGACAGCACCCACCCGCACGAGACCATCTTCCCCGACGAAACGGTCGAAGTGATCGGTCGCGTCATCCAGGTCATCAAGGAAATCTAAAAAATCTCACCGTATCGATACAGATAGTATTGACTCTCTGTGATACAACTCGTATCGTTTTCTCCTCGCCGGCACCGACGCTGGCGAGGCTGCGCGGCGGGCCCTCGGCCGCATCAGCGGACCGGTGAAGCCCGAAGCGGCGCCTCACCCCTCCGCTCTCCGGGGAGCCGCCATGCCGCAGCCGTCCGAAGCCACGATCCCGTCTGGCGGACTCAGGGATAGGGATCATGAAAGATCCTCGGGAAGCACGACCGCTGCGGCCGGCTTGCATCTCTACCGGGTCGATCCCGAGAATCCCAACGAGGTGCTACTGCGCGACGCCCGCGGGCGGCTGTTGGAAACCATCGAGGTCCGCCTGATCTATCCGCTCGGCGTAGCGCGCCGCCCCGGCGAGGTCTGCGAGGGCGAGAAGCGCACGGCCGAAAAGATCGCCGCCGCGCTCAACACGGACTACCGCGCACTCCAGGTGGCGCTGCTGCACGAGCGTGCTCAGGTCCACCGCGGCGAAGCCATGACCCTGGAATGCGGCCCCGGTTTCCTCTCGGCCGAACAACGCGCCGCGATCGACTGGCACGAACGCCAGGCCCGCGCGCTGCACCACGAGGCCGAACTGATCGATAAGGCGCCCCGCGTCTAACCCCGAGTCTGAAGCTGCAAGCTTTGGCGATCCGGGCACGACGACCGCGCACCGCCGCGTAAGCGGCTTGCAAGGAACAAGCCGTAAGCAAAGCGACATCCATCCCAAGAGACGTTGAGAGTCGCTGCGATGGACAGAGAGTCGCTGCGCCGCCGATCCCCACCCGGCCGAGCGCGCGACGGCCGCCGGAGCCGGGCCCCTTCCCGCCCGCTTCGGCGGCCACCCGCATCGACTTGCCCGCATGCGTTGGGAGGCTTGGGGAACAGCGGTCCCGCTACGGCCTTTGCGAACGAAAAAGGCGCCGCGGTCTGAACCGCGGCGCCTCTGTCTTTTAACCTGGTCGGGGAGAGAGGATTCGAACCTCCGGCCCCTACGTCCCGAACGTAGTGCTCTACCAGGCTGAGCTACTCCCCGGCAAAGAGGTCGCCGAGCGACCCGACCGGACCGGCGGCGCCCACAGACAGCCTCTTATGACGACAGTCCCTTATGAGGACGGTCCCTTAAAGAGGACTTGCGGACCGACGCGCGGCTCGGGCGGCGCTATATAGCCCGGCCCCGCCTGCCGTGCAATGCCCGGCGCGCTGCCGGCTGGACGACCTTCCCAGATACCCGACCCCGGATACCCGACCCCGGATATCCGCCGCAGAGGCGCCTTTCGCCTACTTCCCTCGGTCCACGGCGGCACACCTGCCGCGCGGGGCGTGGGATGCGGAGGCTCCCAGTCCCTCCAGAGGTCCTCCCGCCCGTCCTTGCGCTCGACTGCGGACTTACGGCTTGTGGGCGGGGGGCAGCTTGGCTAGGGTTCGAAGCCGTTTCGGGGGGATAGCGGCAAAGCCGGGGCTAATTCGGCAGGCTGCACAAGCGGGCAGGCCAGCGACTCCTCCGAAGCACAGCGAATGTTAAGGGCCGCACCGGATAAGCCCGGGGCGGGGAGGCCAATCACAGGGAGGAAATCCAGCATGAAGGTGCGCGCACTCACGCAGACCGCGGTCGCTCTGACCGCGGCGGCCAGCCTGGGCGCCTTCGCCTCGACGGCGGAGGTCAAGGCCCAGACGGTCAATTGGAACATGCAGTCGACATACCCCGGCTCGCTCACCCAGCTCGGCACGCTCGGCAAGCGCATCGAGGAGAAGCTGCGCGAGGTCTCCGACGGCGAGATCAACATCGTCTTCCAGGAGCCGGGCGCCATCGTGCCGGCGCTGGAGGTCTTCGATGCCGTCGCCACCGGCGCGGTCGAGGCCGGCTGGTCGACCCCCGGCTACTGGGCCGGTAAGGTTCCCTCGCTGCCGCTGTTCGGCGCCGTGCCCTTCGGCCCGCGCTCCGGCGAGTACATAGCCTGGTACTACTTCGGTGGCGGCAAGGAGATGTTCGAGGAAATCTACAACCGCTACGGCATCCACTCGGTCATCTGCGGCGTGATCGCGCCGGAGGCCTCGGGCTGGTTCCGTCAGCCGATCGAATCGGCCGACGACCTGCGCGGCCTGAAGATGCGCTTCTTCGGCCTGGGCGCGAAGGTCATGGAGAAGATGGGCGTCTCGACCCAGCTGCTGGCCGGCGGCGACATCTTCCCCGCCCTTGAGCTCGGCACCATCGACGCAACCGAGTTCTCCATGCCTGCGATCGACCTGAACCTCGGTTTCTATCAGGTCGCCAAGCACTACTACTTCCCCGGCTGGCACCAGCAGTCGACCATGTTCGACCTCATGATCAATAAGGCGCTGTGGGACGGTCTGACCGACACGCAGCGCGCCCAGATCGAGGCGGTCTGCGGCGACTCCGTGCGCCACGGCATCGCCGAGGGCGAGTACCTGCAGTTCGCGGCCCTGGCCGAGCTGGAGGAAAAGGGCGTGACCATCCACAGCTGGTCGCCCGAGATCCTGGCCGAACTCGAAGCGGCCTGGGACCAGGTGGTCGAGGAAGAAAGCGCCAACGACGAGGACTTCGCCCGCGTCTGGGAGTCGCTCTCGACCTTCCGCGAGAACTACAAGCGCTGGGGCGAGTTGGGCTACCTGCAGTAGGGTAGGCCGGTCCCTTTGACGGCACAACCTCCAGGCGGCTTCGGACGGGGCGGCAGTCCTCTCCGGCCTCCTGGAGCGCCGCCCGAATGGCGGCCTCTCCGCCGCGCCGCTTTCGGCCCGTCAGCTTCCGAGCCGGCAACTTCCGACCCGAGCGCGTCGAACAGACCTTTTTCCGGCTTCGCCGCCTCCGCCGTGCTGCCCCTCCCGCGGGCCGGCAGCACGGCCGAGATGGCACCGGCCCCTCGCAAGGGGGCCTTAAAGCCGACTGCCCATCCCCGTCCGGGGGGCAAGGCAGTCGGGCGCAATGCCCGGGGATGCAACCCCGGCAAGGGAGACGACACGCAGGGCGCACGGCTGCCGCTTGGCGGCACCCGCGTCATCGGCGTTTTTGGGGAGGGTTAGGTCGCGCTCATGTATGCCCTGATGAAACTCAGCGACGGGCTGGCCGGCATCGTCACCTGGATCGGGCGGATCGCCGCCTGGCTGGCGGTACCGCTGATGCTGATCATCGCCGTCGACATCACCATGCGCAAATTGATCGAGTTCTATCCCGACCTGATCGACAGCTTCATGTTCCGCGAGATCGGCTCGACCAAGCTGCAGGAGATGGAGTGGCACCTGCACGCGGTGCTTTTCCTGCTCTGCCTCGGCTACGCCTACATCAAGAATGCCCACGTCAGGGTCGAGGTGGTGCGCGAGAAGATCAACCCGCGTCTGCGCGCCTGGTTCGAGCTGTTCGGCGCCATCGTCTTCGTGGTGCCCTACTGCTACGTCGTCGTGGCTTACGGTTTCGACTTCGCCGAGCGCGCCTTCATGCTGAACGAGCGCTCCTCGGCGCTGACCGGCCTGCCCATGCGCTGGATCATCAAGGGCATGCTGCCGCTCGGCTTCGTCGTGCTGGGCCTCGCCGCCCTCTCGGTGGCGCTGCGCAACTTCATCTATCTCTTCGGTCCGCCCGAGCTGCGGCAGGAGGCCGGGACCTTCGTCGAGCATTCCGATATCGAGGAACTGGTCCACGAGGCCGAGGAAGAACTGGAAGAATACGAGCGCCAGCATAGGCGCCAAAGTCAGGGGAGTTAGGTCGGGGCGATGATTGAGGCTCTTCCCCTTTTGATGTTCGCCGCGCTGGCGCTGTTCATCTTCACCGGCTTCCCGGTCGCCTTCGTGCTGGCCGGCGTCGGCCTGCTGTTCGGCTTCATCGGCTGGACGTTCGACGTCTTCACCTTCGCGCGCTTCACCCTGATCCCCTTACGGATCTACGGCGGTACCATGGAAAACCTGGTGCTGGTGGCGATCCCCATGTTCATCTTCATGGGCACGATGCTGGAGAAATCCGGCGTCGCCGAGGATCTGCTCAATACCCTGCAGGTCCTGACCCGGCGGCTGCCCGGCGGCCTCGCCCTCTCGGTCACCCTGATGGGCACCATCCTGGCCGCCACCACCGGCATCATCGGCGCCTCGGTGGTGCTGATGACCCTGATGGCGCTGCCGGTCATGATGCAGCGGAACTACCACATCCCCCTGGCCGCCGGAACCATCGCCGCCTCCGGCACCTTGGGAATCCTGATTCCGCCCAGCATCATGCTGGTGATCATGGCCGACCTGCTGTCGATCCCGGTCGGCACGCTGTTCGTCGGCGCGGTCTTCCCCGGCCTGATGCTGGCCTCCTTCTACATGGTCTACATCCTGGGCATCGCCGCCGTGCGGCCGGACATCGCGCCGCCCCTGCCAGCCGACGTGGGCCCGGAAAGTCCGATCGAGCTCGCGCTGATGGTGGTCCGCACTTTCGTGCCGCCGATCGCTCTGATCGTGCTGGTGCTCGGCTCGATCTTCGGCGGCCTGGCGACGCCGACCGAGGCCGCCGGTGTCGGCGCCCTCGGCGCCACCGTCCTGGCCTTCTTCAACGGACGGCTGACCTGGCGCACCTTCCGCGACGTGGTCGAGCGCTCGGCCCTGACCGGCGCGATGCTGTTCGGCATCTTCGTCGGCGCCACCTGCTTCTCCTTCGTCTTCAAGATGCTGCATGGCGACACGGTGATCGTGAACATCGTGCAGGGCTCCGGCGTCGGCGCCTGGGGCGTGCTGATCGCGCTGATGGCCGTGGTCTTCATCCTCGGCTTCTTCTTCGACTGGTTCGAGATCACGCTGATCGTCCTGCCGGTCTTCGCGCCGATCATCCAGCTTCTCGACTTCGGGGATCACATCCCGCTCTCGACGCTGGTGGTGCCCTGGTTCGCGATCCTGATGGCGGTCAACCTGCAGACCTCCTTCCTCACGCCACCCTTCGGATTCGCGCTCTTCTATATGAAGGGCGTGGCCCCGGCCGGGGTGCGGATCCAGCAGATCTATCAGGGCATCATTCCCTTCGTGATCCTGCAGGTGATCGGCCTCGCCCTGATCATGGCCTTCCCGGAGATCGCCCTCTACCTGCCGCAAGCGCTACTCTAGACCAGATAGTGATCAGTCGGACCCACCTATTGGGTCCGGCGATTACATTAAATCTGGTCTAGATTCAAAGTGTTAGAGCCTGTTGTGATCGGCGGAACCGCGAAGCGAGTCCATACGATCACAACAGGCTCTAGAGGGGCCGCCGGGCAGGCACGGCTGCAGGGCCGCCGCCGGCCGGCCCTTGACCCTCGCCCCGGCGCCAGTATCTTCGCGGTCTTCGCCGGAGCCTCGTGGGCCCGTAGTTCAGCTGGTTAGAACGCGCCGCTCATAACGGTGTTGTCGCAGGTTCGAGTCCTGCCGGGCCCACCACTTTCCCCGCCAAGCCCACAGTCCCGAAACGGCAGCGCACCCCCAAAACGACAACGCGCCGGGCGATCGCTCTGATCGCCCGGCGCGCCCCGTCTTACGCCTTTATCGAAGTTAAGAGCCTTGGGTTACGCCGCGCGCACCTTTGCGACGAAGCCGGTGACGGCGGTACCCAGGTCGTCGGTGTGGGTCACCAGCTGGCCGCTGGCCTCGGCGATCTGGCCGACCACGGCGCGGGCGTTGCGGTTGCCCTCGCTCACCTCTTCGATGCCCTCGGCCGCGACGCCGACGCCGGCGGCGGCTTCCTGAGCGCTACGGGCGATCTCGGAGGTCGCGGCGTTCTGCTCCTCCACTGCCGCGGCGACCGTGGTGGCGATGCCGGTGACGTTCTCGATCGCCTGGCGGATGCCGTCGATGGCGCGGACCGTCTCCTGAGAGATGCCCTGCATCTCGGAGATGCGCTGGCCGATGTCCTCGGTCGCCTTGGCCGTCTGGGTCGCCAGGTTCTTCACCTCGCTCGCCACCACCGCGAAGCCCTTGCCGGCCTCGCCGGCCCGCGCCGCCTCGATGGTCGCGTTCAGCGCCAGCAGGTTGGTCTGCTCGGCGATGTCCGAGATCAGGCTGACCACCTCGCCGATCTTGTCGGCCGTCTCGTTCAGGGCGCCGACGGTCTCGGTGGTTCCGGCCGCCTGCTGGCCGGCTTGCGAGGTCAGATCGTTGACTTCGTTCACCTGACGCGTCACCTCGGCAATGGTGGAGGACAGCTCCTCGGCGGCGCTGGCCACCGACTGGACCGCGTTGGAGGCTTCCTGCGTCGAGCCGGCCACGCGGGCCGAGGTGCCCTCGGTCTGCTCGACCAGGCTCGAGACGCTGCCCGCCTCGCGGTTCAACGCGGCACTGCCCTGGCGCACGGCCTCGACGATGCGGCCGACGTCGGCCTCGAACTGCTCGGCCAGGCCCTGCAGGGCCGCCTGCTTTTCCTCTTCGGAGCGGCGTTCCGCCTCCAACTGCTCGGCACGCAGCTGCTCGTTCTCTTCCAAACCAGCGCGGAAGACCTCCAGCGTGCGGGCCATCTCGCCCAGCTCGTCCTGCTTGTCCTGGTAGGGAACCGCGACCGCCTGGTTTTGCGACATGCGCTGCATGACGCCGGCCAGCGTCGGGATCGGGCGCAGCATGATCCGGAACAGTCCCCAGGCCGCGGCGGCCGAGAGCAGCAGCAGCACGGCGGCGGAGCCGGCCAGGCCCAGCGTCATCTTGTTCAGAACCGCGACGACGTCCGCCTTCAGCACGCCGGCATAGAGGATGCCGATGACCTGATTGTCGGGAGCGAAGACCGGCTTGTAGATGGTGTAGTAATCCTGGCCCAGGATGTGCGCCTCGCCCATGAAGGTCTCGCCGCGCGAGATGGCGGCATGAACCGCGCCGGTCTTACCCAGCGGCGTCCCGATGGCACGCTGGCCGTCCGGCTTGATGATGTTGGTGGTGCGCCGCCAGAAATCGCCGTCCTCGGGCTGCAAGGCGAAGAGCGTTGCCGTCTCGCCGGTCATCTGGCCGATCTGGTCGATCACCAGATGGTGCAGGAACTCGGGGATCTCGCCCATGGTCAGCTTGGCGACGTCGCCGGCCGCGTCGTACTCCGCCTCGAAGGAGCTGTAGTTCTGCGCCATGATCATCGCGGCGATGCGCAGGCTGGCGGCTTGTCGGTCGATGACCTGGCGCTCGATCTCGCGGTTGAGTTGCAAGACCGTGACGGCACTGACCGCCGCGATCGAGACAGCGATCAGGCCGATGGTCAGCAGTGTGGTTCGCGCGGTCAGGCGCAGACGCGCGAAGGGGTTGAAGGTCATCGGCGTATCTCCGGAGCCGTTGAATCGAAGTCGACTGCGTCAAGAGATGACCACGCAACCCCTTGCAGAATGCTTAACCACGGTAGAGTTCACGCCGTCGTGACGAGAATTCGTCGCCTCGCGAACGGGCCTAGAGCATCGCCCGTTCGACCACGGCATTGAGCAGAACGTTCAAGCCGGGAAGTTGATCTTCCAGCGTGGTGTCTTCCTTTTCGTTGTGCGTAATACCGCCCGCGCAGGGCGTGAAGATCAACACCGTCGGACAGAGCTTGGACAGATTGTAGGCGTCGTGGCCCGCTTGGCTCGGCAGTTCCAGCAGCGGGACCTCGAGGCGTCCGGCGGTGCTGCGGACCAGGTCCAGCAGCCCGGAGTCGAAAGCCAGGTCGCCGAAGGTCCAGTCCTCCGCCACCTCGATGCGGCACTGGCTGCGCCGCGCGGCGTCGGGCAGGGCCGCCCGGATTTCCGCCTCCATCTTGGCCGTGGTCTCGGCGTCGGGGCTGCGGAAGTCGACGAACAGCTTGGCCTCGTCGGACAGGATGCCCGGCTTGTTCGGCCAGGCCTCCAGACGCGCCACGGTAGATTTACCGTCGCACCAGGAATAGCGCCAGCCGACCTCGTTGACCGCCACCGCCAGCATGGCCGCGCCCACGATCGCGTTCTGGCGCAGGTTCATGGCGGTCGGGCCGGAATGGGCGTTCTCGCCGTCGATCTTCAGGATCATGCCGCGTGCCACGTAGGCGCCGGTGACCAGCCCGACCTGGAAGCCCTCGGCCTCCAGCCGCGGCCCCTGCTCGATATGGATCTCGAAGTAGCTGTCCAGCGCGCGCCCGCCGACCGGCGCCGGGCCGGCATAGCCGATCCGCTCCAGCTCGGCACCGACGGTGACGCCGGTGTCGTCTTCCCGCGCCAGCGCCCAATCCAGATCTCGCAGACCGGCGAAGACGGCGGAGGACAGCATCGGCGGCGTGAAGCGCGCGCCCTCCTCATTGGTCCAGTTGACCACCTCGACCGGACGGCGCGTTTCCATCTCCAGATCGTCCAGGCTGCGCAGCACCTCCAGCCCGCCTAGCACCCCGACGATTCCGTCGAAGCGCCCGCCGGCCGCCTGGGTGTCCAGGTGGCTGCCGATCACCACCGGCGGCAGGCTATCGTCCGCCCCGGCCCGGCGGGCGAAGAGGTTGCCCAGCCGGTCGACCGTGACGCCGTAGCCGGCCGCCCCGCACCAGGCGGCGAAGCGGTCGCGCATCGCCCGGTCGGCATCGCCCAGCGCCAAACGGCGCAGCCCGCCCTCAGGCCCGGTGCCGATCCCGGCCGATGTCTCGATGGTCTCCCAGAAGCGCGGGCCGTTGACGGAGAGGTTGGTACGCGAAGCGACGGACACGGGGAACAGCCTCCAGATAAAGAAGAATTCATGACGCAGCGGCAGTTTGCCGGAGCCGGCTTAGCGCGGCCAGCACCCTAACACATGCGACATTTTGAATATAATTGATCTCGATCAACGTGGCCCCGCCGCCGGACCGTCAGCCTCGCGCGACCTGCGGCTCACCCACCCCACCCCGCACCTTAGGAGATTGACACGATGCGCTTTGCGATCCCCCGCCGCCGAATGGCCGCCGCCTCCGCCGCGGCCCTTCTGGCCAGCCTGCTTGTCGTCCTGGCGATCCCGTTGCCCGAGAGCGCCCGTGCCAGCGAGCCGGCGGCGCTTCTGACCGTGCTGACGGCGGCCGACAGCGAGACCCAGGCCATGGCCCTGGTGCTGTCCAACCAGGTCGCCGGCAAGGGCGGTCGGGTCGACCTCCTGCTCTGCGGTCCGGCCGGCGACATCGCCCTCGGCACGGCGCCGGAAGCGGCGACCGAGACCGTCACCCCGACGGGGATGACGGTCCGCAGCCTGCTGGAGGGGCTGATGGCCAAAGGCGCGACGGTGGAGGTCTGCGCCATCTATCTGCCGAACCGCACGCTCGAGGCAGACGCGCTGATGCCGGGCGTCGGCGTCGCCAAGCCGCCGATGGTCGCCGCCAAGATGACCGACCCGGCCTTCAAGCTCTTCACCTTCTAGATGTCCGATCCCCGGCCAGATGTGTGATCCCCGGGGCCGGGCGGCCTTTCAGTCCTCGCCCTCCCTGGATCCGGCGGTCGCCGGCTCCAGGGCGGGGCAGGGCCAGGTATCCGGCCGTTCGACACCGGCCGGCAGCCGGGTCTCGGCATCGCCGCAGGCCTCGGCGAGCTGCGTCGTCGTCAGCCCCTCGGCGGCGGAGAGGTCGAGGCCGCGCAGGTCTGCCATCATCAGGTAGGCGCGGGCCAGGACGGTCCCCGCCAGTCGCGCGTCTCGCAGATCCGCGCGCGCCAGCATCGTCTCGCTCAGATCGGCGCCTTCCAGGTTCGCCTGCTGCAGATCGCTGCGCTGCAGATCCGCCTTGGCAAGCTGGGCACGCGCCAGAACGGCGCCGGCGAAGTCGCCGCGCGGCAAGATCGCCTTGCCGAGATTGGCCCCGGAGAGATCGGCGTTTCGGAAGCTGGCCCGCGGTCCCTCGGCCCGGTCGAACAGGGCTTCGCGCAGGTCCGCGCCGTCGAAGACGACGCGGTCCACCCGCGCGCGGGTGAAGTCGGCCGCGCGCAGATCGGCACCCGCCAAGGCGGAGCGGGCGATATCCGCCTCGGCGAAGATCATCCCGCCCAGGCCTTCGTTCCTCAGGTCGAGGGCCTGGCGGTTGCAGCCGCTCCAATCCACGCCCGGCGCGGGCTCTCTGGAGCAGCCGCTGCCGGGGCTCCACTCCTGCACCGCCAGCGCGATACCGGCGGCCACGGCAACGGCAACGATGAATCCGATGGTCAGAGGTCGCATCCTGGCTCCCTTGGCCGGACTTCGGCCTTTAGTCTTATGACGTCTGCTTCATCAATATGGTGCGAAACGCATCGGCGGTCATGGAAGGGCCTTCACTGTGTCCCTCGTCACACCCGCGTCCCCGATCACCCTGTTCCCAGCAGCAGAATGACGATTCCACCGACTACGGCGGCGATGCCCAGCAGCTCGACGGCTGTCGAGCGTTCCTTGAAGAACAGACAAGACGCGGCCAGGCTGAAGACCAGCTCGACCTGCCCCAACGCGCGCACGTGAGCGGCGTTCTCTAGGGTCATGGCGGTGAACCAGCCGACCGAGGCGGCCATGCCCGCCGCCCCCACCCAGGCCGAGACCCGCCAACTCGCGAAGACGGCCCGGAGCTGCGCCGGCCGGCGCCAGGCCAGCCAGGCGCCCATGGCCAGCGTCTGCAGCCCCAGCACCCAGGCCAGGGTCGTGGCCGCCTGTACCGGAGCGCCGACCGGCTCCAGCGACAGGCTTGCCGCGCGGTAGCAGACCGACGAGAGCGCGAAGCCGGCGCCCGAGGCGATGCCCAGCCGCGCCGCCGGCTGCAGCCAGCCGGTGAGCAGCTGACCCCAGCCCGCCTGCTGGCGCTTCAGGGAGATGGCGATAACGCCGGCCAGCGAGATGACGATCCCCAGTCCCGCCAGGGGGCTCAGCGCGTCGCCGAGCAGGATCAGTCCGAAGACGGCCGCCTGCACCGTGTCCGTCTTGGAATAAGCCGTAGCCACCGCGAAGTTGCGATGGCCGAAGGCTTCGATCAGACAGACGGTGGCGAAGATCTGCGCGGCGGCGCCCAGGACGGCGTAGGCCAGAAAGGTCCCGTGAATTGCCGGCAGGGCGACGCCCCCCACCTCGGCCGTCGCCAGCAGATAGACCAAGGCCAGGGGAAAGGCGTAGACGAAGCGCGCGAAGGCGGAGCCCTGGGTGCCCAGGTCGTCCTTCAGCCGCTTCTGCAGCGCCGAGCGCAGGTTTTGGAAGAAGGCCCCGCCCAGGGTCCAGAAGATCCAGGCCTCCATGGCCTCAGCCTGTCCTCGGCCGGGCGGAGGTCCATCTCGAACGACCTTCCCTACACATTCCGATAGGTCCCGCGCTTGCCCTGTGCGTTCAGCCAGTCCGCGAAGTCCTGCGGGTCGTAGATCTCGTCCAGCCAGCGGCGTAGCGGCATCTCGGGGCCGCGATGGCTTTGCCAGTAGACCAGGAACAGTCTTAGCCAGCGTTGCTGCAGCTTGGGGATATGCAGGTAGGGCCAGGCCGTCAGGTGCCGTTGGGCCGCCGCGAAGCGCTCCGGCCCCTCGCGGTCGATCAGGTAGAGGAAGCAGGCCAGACCGGTGCGGTCGGCACCGCCCGCGCACTTGATCAGCGCCGGCGCCTCCAGCGCGTCGAAGGCCTGCAGCAGGGCTTGAAGCTCGGCGCGCCTGGGAATTCGGCGCGAGTTGATCGGCACGTCGAGAAAGACCACGCCGAGGGCCCGGCAGGCTTCGGCCTCGGCGCTGTACCAGCCGGCCTCCGGGTTCTCGCCGCGCAGATTTATCACCGTGCGGAAGCCGTAGAGCTCCAGGATCAGCGCCGTATGGCGGCCGTAGAGCTGGGCCGAGCGCGCCAGCCGTTCATCGACCCAATGCAGGTTGGACAGACGCGCGACGGTCCAGCCGCCAAGCCGGCGCAGCCATGCCGTGCGCGGGGAAGACTCGGAGGGGCTGGAGGGTCGGTCGTTCATACCGGCGCGAAAAGACGCCAAGCGGCCCGCGAAGGCAAGTCCCTGTTTTACACCGGAATTTCCAAGGCGAGATTCAAGTCGGGCGGCGGACTAACCCTAAAGCCAGCGGCTCGGCATCAAGACCTCCTCGTAGGGAAAACGCGAGAGGCGCTCGACGCCCGTCTCGGTGATCAGCAGTTGCTCTTCCAGCTTGACCCCCTCGTCACCGCCCTCTTCGCCGATATAGCTTTCCATGCAGATCGTCATGCCGGCCGAGAAGACGCCGTCGTAGCCGCCGCCCCGGTCGTTGTCCTCGACGTAGCCGCAGTGGGGGTACTCGTCGCAGAGACCGACGCCATGGGCGATCACGGAATAGCGGTTGGGCCGGCAGGTTTCCGGCAACCGCCAGGATCGCTCGGCCAGCTCGGCGAAGCGCAAGCCGGGCCGCAGCAAGGCGATGTTGGCCTCGATCTGCTCGCGCGCCAGGCCGTAGAGCCGCTTCTGCTCCACCGTCGCCGTGACCTGGCCGCAGAGAAAGCTGCGCGAGATATCGGCGCAGAGCCCGTCCGGGCCGATCAAGTCGGTGTCGAAGCTGACCAGCTCGCCGGCGGCGATGGGCTTGTCGGAGCATTCCTGGAACCAGGGGTTGCTGCGCCGGCCGGAGGCCAGCAGCCGGGTCTCGATCCACTCGCCGCCACGCGCGATATTGACCTGATGCAGATGCGACCAGAGTTCGTTCTCCGTCATGCCCGGCGTCAGGACGGCCTGCATCTTGGCCATGCCTTCCTCCGCTACCGCCACCGAGCGGCGCATGGCGATCACCTCGTCCGGCGACTTGATCGCGCGCGCCCGCTCGCAGACCTCCTGCCCATCGCGGATCTCGACCCCTTCGCGGCGCAGGGCGTCGACGCCCAGGGGCTCGCACTTGTCGACCGCAAGCCGCCGGTTGCCGCCGCCCTCGGCGCGCAGCAGATCGGCGATCTCCCGCGCCCAGAGCGCCGCCCGCTCCGGCGCCTGCGCGCCGGCGATGAAGTAGAACCAGCTCAAAGCCGGGCGCACCTCCGCGACCGTCTCGATCCCGGCCGAGAGATGCAGTCCCCCGTGAAAGTCGAACAGCACCACCGGCCCCTCGGTCGGCACGAAGGCGTAACGCACCGCGTTGTGCAGCGCCCAGACCTGCATGTTGCTCGTACCGGTCGCGTAGCGGATGTTGATCGGGTCGGTGACCAGCAGTCCGGCGTAGTCCCGAGCCCTCAGTTCGGCCCGCAGCCGCGCCAGGCGATAAGCGCGCAGCGCGACGGGATTCGACACCGGAGGATCCGATGAAAAGCCGGCCTGGACAAGGGATCGGGCATTGGGGTCGCTGGCTGGAGACATACGGCAGCTCCTCTATGCACTCACCGACAGGTTGGCAGGTCCTGTCCCAGCTTGCCGGCCGGGATTCGACGCCCTCGGTCGCTTCTGAACAACTGCCCGGACTTCCTGGCCAGCTCGGCCTGTCGGCTAGCGGAGCAGTGCGCGGACATCCTGGGGGTAGCGCGACCGTAGGAAGGTCCACTGCTCGATCTGGCTTTGACGGCCGTTGCGGCGGGTCGTCTGCCGCCATTGCATCGCCGTCCGCGTGAGGGCCTCCTGGGCGTCGATCAGGCCGCTGTCCGCCTTTATGAGATTCTCCCGCAGGGCATCGAAGTATTCGCCCTGCCCCTTCAGATAGAGGTCCGGAATACTGCGCGCCATGCTTCTGCGATGGACGAACAGGAACTCCGATGAATAGGCTTCGACGATCTGCGGATCCCTGTAGTGCTCAGAGCGGAAGGGGTCGAAATATCCAGCCGGTTCGCGCACGGCACGCGTGGACATCTCGGGGCTGCTGGCATAGAGCGCGAAGAGGTAGGCGATCTCCGGAGTCTGCGACCCGCTGGAGACCGTGTAGTTCCAACCCCAGTTGAAGTAGGGCACGGTCAGGAGACGGCCGTCGACGTAACCGCCGGGCGTCGGGCCGAACGCCAGCCGTCCTCTCATTCTCGAGTCAGGACGGTTGAGATGCTTCTGGGTCCCGCCCCAGCCTATGTTGCAGAAGATATTGCCCCGCTCGAAGGTCCTGAAGTTCGCATCGAAGGTATCGGTCCGCACGGAGGGAGCGAGGCTGCGCGAGGCGGCCAGCAATTCCTCGAGCGCCGCCACACCGGCCGCGTTGTCGATCTGCGGCTCGAGATCCTCGTCGAAGGGCCAGAAGCCCTTCGCATGGAAGCGGATCCAGAATTCCCAGGCGATGTAGTTCGCCGCCCTGAACAGGGCACCGCCGTAGCGCTGCTCCTCCGGTCGATGGAAGAAGGCCATCGCGGTATCGAGTTCTTCCCAGGTCTCCGGAACCTTCAGCTCGTAGCCATGCCGGTCGGCGAAGCGCTTCCGCTCGTCCGGGTCTTCCAGCCAGTCGCGATGGTAGAACATGAGGTAGGCGTCGCCGTCGGTCTGGTAGCCGTAGAGGTTGCCCTTGTATTGATCGCCGAGGGAGAAGAGCGCGCTGGTCCGAAAGCCGGCCGGCTCGTACTTCGCGGCGAACGCGTCGAGATTGACGACCGCGCCGGCTTCCACGAGATCGGGAAGATTGAAGGTCGCGGGCAGCGCCAGATCGCAAGTCCCACCGCCCGACATCGTGTCGACGACCATCCGTGCGCTGATCGTATCGACCGGCTCCTCCTTCAAATCGACGGCGATCCCGGTCGCGGCGCCGAAAGCCTCGGCCACCGGGGCGACGTTTGCGAGACTGCCCTGCGGGATGAGAACGGCCAGACGGAGACTCCGGTTCGCCGCCAGGTCTCGTGCGGCGCGCGCGACTGTCTCGTGAAGGTTGTCCAGCGCTGCTCCGCCGCGCGCTGCGGCGGTCGCGGGGACAGCCGGAGGGACGCAAAGCGACCCCATCGTCAAACCCATGCCGAGGCAGAACGTCCGGCGCTTCATCGGCGAGTCTCCAATGCACTTCACAAAATGCTAACCAAATTTGAGATACTTTCTACGTTATTCCCTCTTACGAAAGCGTTTAGATGCCTTCTCCACCTGGAGCCACCACCAGACATCGAGCTGTCTTGAAAGGTGGGATCGCGTACAAGCTGCGGAACGCTTTCCTCGGCATCTCGCTCTTCTCGCTTCTCGCCGCCGTCGTGGGTATCGTCAGCTACCAGGTGATCGAGCGTGCGCAGAACGAAGTACTGGACCGCGCACTTCCGGCTGCTCTCGGTACGGAACGTCTGGTTTCGCAGGTCTTGCTGGTCGTCGCGGCGACGCCGACCTTGATCGCTGCGGAAGACAGCTATCGCCTTCAACGGGCGGCCGCGCGTATCGAGTCGGCCAACACGGAATTCCGAGCCACCCTCGCGCAGATTCGCGGCAGCGGCGGGGCCGACGAACTGCTGAATAGGGTCGAAGAGGAGTTCGACAGGGTCTTCGTCAATCTGCAGCGTCAAGTCGAACTGGTCGCCGAACGCAATCGCCTTAGGGTGCAACTGACCCAGGCAGCCGAGCAATCCAAGTTGGATGCCGAGCGGATGATCGAGGCGGTGAAACCCCGGATCGTGGAGGTCTCGGCCACCTTGCTGACCAAGACCGACGATCTCCGCCGAGTCCTGTCGACCTCGACCTCCGTGGCTCCGGAGACGAGAGAGGTTTTCGCAGAGCTGGTCGACAAAGACTACTACCTGGTCGAGCGTTTGACCGAGATGCGCTTTCTCTCCGACAACCTGGTAAGATATGTCAACGAGCTGGTGCTAAGCAGTGACGCGGCGAAGATCGCGGCGATCCAGAGCAAGCTCGGGATCGACCTTCGCGGTTTGACACGATCCACCGTCGCACTGAAAGACCCCAACTTGCGTGCGCTGGTCGCGCAGTCTCTGCAGAGACTGCTGGTAAGGGCATATGGCCCAGACAATCTCTTCGCGCTTCAATCGGAGCTGATCGAAATCCGCCGGCAACTGTCGCAGCTCAGTGCGGATAACTTCGCGCACGCGGAAGTGCTCCAAGGCGACGCCAGCCTACTGGTCTCCAAGGTCTCGACGCTGATCGACGCATCGTCGAAGGAGGCGCGCGAGGCCGTGGCCTTCGGGCGGATCATTCTCGCGATCATCGCCGCCACGGCACTGGTCGCGGCGATCTATGTCAGTTGGCGTTTCGTGCTCAAGGACGTGGTTGAGCGGCTGGTCCGGCTCGCCGACATCACGCGCGATCTCGCTCAAGGGAATCTCGAAGTCGACATCGACGTCTCGGGCCAAGACGAATTGGGCGACATGGCGGAAGCCCTCGAGGTCTTCAAAGCTAATGCGGGTGAACTCCAGCGGTCCAATGCGGAACTGGAACAGTTCGCCTACGTCGCGTCGCACGACCTCAAGGCGCCGCTACGCGGCATCGCCAACCTGGCGACCTGGATCGAGGATGATGCCGCGGAGGTTATGTCGGACGATACGAAACAGCATCTGACCCTGCTTCAGGGGCGGATCAAGCGGATGGGACAGCTGCTCGACGACCTCCTGCAGTATTCGAGGGCAGGCCGTGAGAAGACGGAGATCCAGCTCCTCGATCTGAACACCGCGCTTCCCGACCTTTTCAAGATGACGGCGGCTCGTGCCGACTTCCGGTTCGAGATACCTCAGGCGTTACCGCTTTTGCTGACCGCCCACGTCCCGCTGGAGCAGGTTTTCCTGAACCTGATTGGAAACGCGGTCAAGCACCACGATTCCGAAAAGGGCTGCATCCGGATCACCTCCGCCGATCGGGGTGCCTTCTACGAATTCCTGGTTCAGGACGACGGTCCGGGGATCGCGGTCGAATTTCACGAGAAGGTCTTCGCGATGTTCCAGGCTCTGAGGAGCCGGGACGAGGTCGAGGGCAGCGGTATGGGCTTGGCCATCGTCCGAAAAATCGTCGAGTCGGCTGGCGGCACCATCAAGATCGAATCCGACCCCAGAACCGCGCGTGGGGCGGCTTTCCGCTTCACTTGGCCGAAACACTGGCACGGCGCCGAGGCGATCCAAAAGGCTGCATGACGATGACCGGCTTCAAACCCGCGGTGACGGCATCGCGCTCGCAACCGCCTAGCTCACGAACTGGTCGGTCTTTATTCAGGGGAGACTTGGCGCTATGAACGCTCGCCGGGATGTCACTTTTCTTATGATCGAAGACGACGAAGTGGACGTGCTCTGCATCAAGCGCGCCTTCAAGGATCTCAAGATCTCGAATTCCGTCGTGGTGGCCGGAAACGGCCTGGAGGGCCTCTCCATCCTGCGGGGAGAAGACGGCTTCGAGAGGTTGCCGAGACCCTTCATCATTCTGCTCGATCTCAATATGCCGAGAATGAACGGGATCGAGTTCCTGGACGCCATCCGCCAGGACCCGGAACTGAAGACCTCGATCGTCTTCGTCATGACCACGTCTCAACATGACCGGGACCGTGTCTCCGCCTACGAGCGGAACGTGGCGGGCTATGTCGTCAAGAGAAACGCCATGGAGACCTTCGTCGAGGCCATGGACATGATCAATCACTACTGGCGCGTGGTAGAGCTGCCCTAGACCGGATAGCGATCAGTCGGACCCACCTATCGGGTCCGGCGATGACGTTGAATCCAGTCTGGATTCAAAGTGTGAGAGTCTGTTTCTTGGGATCGGCGGAACCGCGACGCGAGTCCATAGAATCACAACAGGCTCTAGAGGCCGCGCTTGCGCTCCAAACCCGCGAGAGCATGGATCCTACGCGGTTCCCGGACCGGCAAAGTCGGTTCGACCGGCCGCCATCTGGTCTAGAACAGGATCGCGCTAGTGTGGACTCGCTCTGGCGATCCCAGCTCGGGCGTGACTCCTACTCTCACCATCAGGTGAGAGAGCGATTCACGTCTCAGGCGACTGAAAGCAGATTTCTTCTTCGCGCTTCGTACCACCGAAGGATCTCATCCTTCGGCTGAGGCTTGGCGAAGAGGTAACCTTGAGCTTCGTCGCAGCCGTGATCTTTCAAATAGATGCGCTGCGCCTCGGTCTCCACACCTTCGGCCACGGTGCCGAAACCGAGACTCTTGGCCAAAGTCACGGTGGAGCCGACAGCAGCCGCGTCCGCGCGGTTCTCCAGCATTCCGGCGACGAACGACCGGTCGATCTTGAGGCAGTCGGCCGGCAGCGATGTCGCCAGCGCCAGGGACGAGTAGCCGGTTCCGAAGTCGTCGATCGCGATGGAAACGCCCAGGCTACGGAGCTGGTTGAGTTGACAGGTGGCAAGCTCGAGGTTCTCCAAGGCGGCCGTCTCGGTAATCTCGAGTTCCAGGATCGAGGGACTCAGGTCGAAGAACCGAAGGCGCTCCTGAACGCCGCCAACCAGGCCCCCCTGCTTGAGCTGAACGGCAGAGAGGTTGAGCGCCAGCCGAAGCCCTTCGAGTGCCGTTCCCTTCCAGCTCGTCACTGTCTCGAGAGCCTCGTCGAGGATCCAGGCCGATAGCGGGATGATCTGTCCGGTCGATTCGGCCATCGGAATGAACTCGGCGGGCGAGATCGGGCCATG
Source organism: Algihabitans albus (assembly GCF_003572205.1). NCBI lineage: Bacteria > Pseudomonadati > Pseudomonadota > Alphaproteobacteria > Rhodospirillales > Rhodovibrionaceae > Algihabitans > Algihabitans albus. The sequence continues at coordinate 106,850 of NZ_QXNY01000007.1, read as the reverse complement.
GACCGGATGTGTCCAGCGGATCAGCGCTTCCAGACCCGTGACGGCCCCATCGGCCAGCCTCACCTTGGGCTGAAACGCCAGCGTGAGGTCGTTGGCCGCGATCGCGAGAGGCAGTTCGCGTTTGATCAAAAGAGCCCGTTGAACTTCCTTGTCCAGAACCTCGTCGTAGAAACGGAACAAACCGCGCCCCGATGCCTTCGCACGATAGAGCGCCGAATCGACCTCCTGGATCGCCACTTTCGGGTCCTTGCGGTCGTCCGCCGCGACCAGGACCACGCCGATGCTGGCGCTGGTTTCGAAGTGGTGCCCAAAGATCTCGAAGGGCTGAGATAGAGCGGCTATGACCTTGTCGGCGACCAGAGCCGCGGACTGCTCGTCGTCGAGGTTGGTTGCCAGGATCGCGAATTCGTCGCCGCCGATCCGGGCGACCACATCCGTTTCCCGGACGGTTTCGATGAGCCGCCGAGCCACCTGGACCAGCAGCTCGTCGCCCGCTTGATGACCCAGACTGTCATTGACCCATTTGAAGCGGTCGAGATCGAGTAGAAGCAGAGCGAGGCCCTTCCGCGTCCTCGACGTCTGTTCCAGGCACTCCCGCAGCCTTTCGTTGAAGAGTGTCCGGTTCGGAATCTGGGTCAGCATGTCGTGCTGCGCCAGCCAGCGATAGCGTTGTTCGCTCGTTTCGGCACGGGACAGCGTTTCGGTGAGCTGGCTCTGCGCCTCTGTCAGTTCCCGGGTCAGGATCTGCTGTTTCCGGATCTCCTTATCGACGGCCGCCTTGGCCTTGCGAAGCTCGTCCGTCTGTTCGATCAACAGACGTTTCTGCCGCATGGACTCGTTGGCATAGCGAAGCGAGCGTTCCAGCCGCTTCACGTCGAGATCCGTCTTCAGCAGAAAGTCCGCGACACCGACCCGTGTCGCGGCCAGGTCGACATCGCGGTTCTCTTGGCCGGTCAGGAGGATAAAAATGCGGTTCCGGTCCGTCTGAGGGGCGGACTCGACGATCTCGAGACCTGTGCCGGAGCCGAGAAAGTAGTCGACGAGGTAAATGTCGTGGACATCGGCCGCGACCGCCTGCAGAGCCTCGTTCCAGGTGGTGGCGACGTCCAGCCGCAGTTCCGACCCGAAGATTTCGGTCAGCAAGCGGCGGCTGTGCAGGCGATCGACCTCGTCGTCGTCGATTACCAGAATGCGGGGCGCCGAAAACGCACCCTGTTCTTCCGGCGAGGCGTGAACGTCCCAAGCCCACAGCATCGACTACATTCCCGAACACAATAAGTTTCAAACAGTGGACCAAATAATATTTCTCCAATGGTATATTTTTTATGAACAGAAATAATTGTGATCGAACGAAAGCTAATCATACACATCAATTCTTGATTTAGTAGAGGTTATTTACTTCTGTACGCCTGCGACGCGAAGCTGACTGACAGAATTCGGGGGCCGCGCCACTCGCCGGGATCCCTGGCTTCAGAGCCGCGCGGTGGCCGGAGGCGCGTATCCTGGCCGCCTCCGGCCAATCGCCGGTCGCGCGACGCGCCCTCCGCCCTACGCGGCCATCCGCATCCGCTCCACGAAGGTCGGCCGTGCCCGCATGGCCTCTTCCCAGCGCTTCGCGTGGACCAGGTCGCTCGGCAGGGCCTTCTCCATGATGTCGCAGACGAACAGCACGGCCATGCCGGTGATGTCCGCAATGGTGAAGCTCTCGCCAGCCACGAAGGCCCGTCCGTCCGACAGCTCGCTGTCGAGCCACGCCCACAGCTTATCGAACCGCCGCATCTGCGCGGCGGCATAGTCCGGGTTCTGCTCCAGCTTGTCGGCGAAGAAGCCCAAGGTGTGCTGCGCGACGTCGCCGATCGCGGCGAAAGGGTACAACTCCATGCGCCGGTTCCACATCTCGACCCGGGCTTGGCCGTAGGCACCTTCGCCCAGCAATCTCGGCGCGGGATGCAGTGCCTCGAAGTAACGGCAGATCGCGACGCTCTCTGTCAGGATACGCCCGTCGTCGAGTTCCAGCGCCGGCAGCTCGCCCAGGGAATTGATCGCCAGGAAGGCCGGCGTCCGGGTCCCGCCCTTCAGGACATCGACCCACTGTCTCGGAACCTCGATGCCCTTCTCGGCAAGGAAGATGTGGACGCGCAGATTGTTCGGGGTCATTGCATCGTAGAGCTTCATGGACCGTCGCCTCCTCAGCGTCTGCTCTGGATTATTAGTGAACTATATGGTTGATTAATTGATCGCCGCTTTTAAGTCAACCATATAGTTCACTTTTGGAAGGAGCACCCGTGCCCGACCTCGATCGAACCTTTGCCGCCCTCAGCGATACGACCCGGCGCGCCATCGTCGCACGCCTCGCGACCGGAGAGACGGCCTTGTCGGACTTGGCCGAACCTTTCGACATGTCGCTCACGGCTGTCTCGAAACATGTCCGTGTTCTCGACGACGCCGGTCTGGTCAGGGTCAGCAAACGCGGCCGCACCCGCTACTGCCGGCTGGAGGCGGAACCGATGAAGGCTGCGTCGGACTGGCTCGACGACTATCGCACCTTCTGGACCGGCCAGTTCGAGGCCCTGGCCCGGTACCTGCATGAGGAGACGTGATCGTGGGCTTTCTGCGAAGTCCCGTCGGGGAGGAACCGGTCGTCCTGGAGGGCCTTTTTCGGGCGCCGCTGGCCCGAGTCTACCGGGCCTGGACCGACCCCGAGCAGATCGTGCAGTGGTTCGGTCCCGGAAGAGAAAAGGGGAAGGGCTGCCTGATCTCGGCAACTCTGGATCTGCGCGTCGGCGGCCACTGGCATTTCGTGCTGTCGCAGGACGACGGCGGCCGGGCCAGCCTGCAGGGAACCTACAGCGTGGTCGAGACCGAAAGCTGCCTCAGTTTCTCCTGGTGCCACGTCCGCGAGACGGCCGACGGCCGGCGCGAGGAGACACCCCGCTCGCAGGTCACCGTCCGCTTCCGGGCGGAGGGTGCCAGCACCCATGTCTACCTGCGCCACGAGGGCATTCTGCGTGAGGATGGCCGCAAGGGCGTGGGAGGCGGCTGGGACGCCTCCTTCCAACAGCTCGGCGACTGGCTCGCCGCCGCCGTCACAGGGCCGGCTTGATCTTGTAGCGGGTCTGCACGAGACCCGACGGGAAGGACGTCACGCCAAGAAGGTCGAGATCGATATCCTCGGCAATCTCTCCGAACAGTCGGCGCCCCTCGCCGATCAGGATCGGCACGAGGGTTACGACCAGATCCCGAATCAGATTGGCCCGCAGGAAGGACTGCACGACCTGTCCACCGTCGATGTAGGCGCGACTCCACCCCTCGGCCTGCAACTCCCGCATCAGGTCTCGCGGCCCGAGATCCGTGACCCGCACCCGGTCGGCCAGCTCGGCCGGAACATCGGCCCTGGACAAGGACGTGCTCATGACGATCACCGGCTTCGCATAGGGCCAGTCGCCGAAGCCCAGGACGGTCTTGTAGGAGCCGCTGCCCATGACCAAGCCGTCGACGCCCGCCAGGAAGGCTTCGTAGCCGTGATCTTCGCCCTCGGTATTCTGCTTCATCAGCCAATCGAGCCGATGATCCCGGCGCGCGACGAAGCCGTCGAGACTGGTGGCGATGAAGACGTGACCCGTTGTCATGGATGGTTTCCGCGATTGAAGAAAAAGCCGGCGCCGGACAGCCCTCTAACCCTCCACCGCGAAGACCTCGCCGCTGCCCAGATCGCGAATCCGGTCCACGCGGCTTCCGTCCCAATGGTAGCCCAGATGCCGGGCCTGCACGGGAATCGGAATCAGGTCGGGCCAGAAAACGGCGACGCAGTCTCCCTCCGGATAGCGCACGCTGGGATAGGCGATGCCATCGGCCCCCACGGCGCGCAGCCGTGCGGCCAAGGCCTGCGACGGGCCGTAGTCGTCCGGGTCCAGACAGTCGGACCAATCCGCAGCGTCGCGAAGATCGTGGAGCGCGCGGTCGACCGATCCCACGAGTTCCCGGAAATCCGAGGTCCAGCCCGGCGCCTGATCGGTCGCGCTCATGAAGCGGCCGTGGTGGTGGATCGTTTCGAACAAGGCGACCTCGAAGCGGTCGCCCGCGTAGTAGACGCCGAAGCTGCCGTCGGAAAAACGGCTGCGGCGGTCCGGGGAGACATGAACGAAGGGCGCCATCAGCCAGGTTGCCCCTTCGCCGGCGACGCGCCGGGCCGGCGGCACAAGGTCGAGCAACCCGACGGACTCCGCGACGCGCGGGTTGGTCTTGCTCTCGGCGCTGGCAATGGCGTCCCAGTCGGCTGGGTCCGCGATGTCCTCGAACAGGTCGATCGGCGGAAAGCGGGAGCGTATGATGCGGTAGGTTCTCGGCCACTGAACCCGGGAGACGGGCGGGGCCTCGGGCTTCACCAGGCGCCCCGCTCCGCATCCAGGTAGTGCCGCACCCGCATCAAGTCGGTCAACTCGCCGCCCAGCATCACTTGCAGGGCCGAGCGGCCGCCGAAGACCGCGTTGGGTGCCGCGATCCAGGCATAGCCGCGCTCCGGCTCGCGGAAGATCAGACGCAGCGCCTTGTGAATGCCCATCAGGTTGGCGAGGCGGGCCCGTAGATCCCGCGGCAGCCGGCCGCTTCCGCCCAGTTTCCAACGCGCCCAGGTGCGTGCCGAAATCCCGCCGAGCAGAGTGCAGGCCTGGCTGTCGGTGACGCCCCAGCGCTTGAAGAGGTTGGGCACCGCCCGCGCCATGGCCGCCGCCTCGGCATCGGTGATCTCGGGCGTCTCGGGCCTGGCCCGGCTGCGGTCGATGAGGCGGAGTTCCGGCATAAGCTATCCTTTGCAATCTGGCAGAAATTAGGACTGTTAATGCCAAATTGCAAGGCCGATCCAAGCACAGCCTCGCCCGACCACGACCTCGCCGTCGCACACCGCCGGCTCGGACGCGCGGCCGCCGGACAGATTTCCGATCCGACGGCCGCAGCCCGCAGCGTCACCTTTGGAGGTTCACTCCTCAGGCAGCGGCCCGGATGTCGGCGAGCGCCTGCAGGAGCAGCGTCGCCACCCGCTCGGACGACCGCGGGTTCTGGCCGGTCACCAGCCGGCCGTCGCGAACGGCGTGCGCCTGGAACGTCTCGGCATTGCCCTCGAAGAGACCGCCCAGCGCGCGCAGCTTGCTTTCCAGCAGGAAGGGCACGACCTCGGTCAGGCCGACCGCCTCTTCCTCGGCGTCGGTGAAGCCGTTGACGCGCTTGCCGGCAACCAGTGGCTTGCCGTTCGAGAGTTCGGCCCCGACCAGCCCGGCCGGACCATGGCAGACGGCGCCGACGACGGCGCCGGCCTCGTAGGCCTGGGCCACGACTTCGCCCAGCCGCTCGCTCTGGGCGAAGTCCCACATGGTCCCGTGTCCGCCGGGCAGGAACACAACGTCGTAGGCGGCGGGATCGACTTCGGCGATGGGCAGGGTCGCCTGCCGCTGAGCCATGGCATCCGCGTCGTCCAAGAACCGTTGGACCACTGCGGGCCGGTTCTCCTCCGCCTCGGAACCCGGATCGGCCGGCGCCGCGCCACCCTCGACGCTGGCGATATCCACGGCGAGGCCGGCATCCCGCAGGCTCCAATAAGGAACCGCCAGTTCTTCCCAATAGAACCCGGTCGGCTTGCCGGTCTCACCCAGCTTGGCGTGGGAGGTCAGGACGATGAGAGCGCGCTTCGGCATCTGAATGTTCCTTGTATGAGGTGTCGCGCCGGGACAGCCGACGCTGTTACGTCTAGCCCTGATCTGGGCACGCCGAGGCATCAGGGCAAAGAAGGATATTTTCGTTCAGCCATAGATATTATTATATCTAGCCATGACGCCCTTCATTCCGCTCCGCACCTTTCTCGAGACCTGCCGCAGCGGGTCGGTATCCCGCGCCGCGGCGGCGCTGGGGATCACGCAGCCCGCGGCCTCCGCCCATATCCGAACCCTGGAGGACCAGCTCGGCCGCCCCCTCTTCGAGCGCCATGCCCGCGGCGTGCGCGTGACGGCGGCGGGCGAGGAACTGGCCACCGCCATCGGCCCCAGCTACGACACGCTGGAGGCGACCTTCGCCATGCTGCGCGTCCGGGCCGAGGCGATCGAGGGCACCATCCGCATCGCCGGCCCGTCGGAGTTCATGAACGCCCGCATGGTGGAGCCGATCGCCACCCTCGCGGCCCTCGGTCTTACGGCCCATGTCACGCTGGGTGGACGCGACGTCATCTACGGCGCACTGGAGACCGGCGAGGTCGATCTCGCCATCACCGCCTCGCGTCCGGTCTCGCCGGAGATCGGCTGCCGAGTCATTCAGGAGGAACGGCTCTTGCCCGTCGCCGCCCCCGCCTGGGCGGCACGGCTGCTGGGTCCGGGAGGCCGCGCCGACAGGAGCCTGACGGCCGCCCTGGCCCATCCGCCCCTCGCCTACGACGAACAGCCAAGCCAGATCGCCCGCCTGATCGAACGCGAGGGCCGGGATCCCGGCAGCTTGCGCCCATCCGTGGTCGTGCCCGATTTGCGGTTTCTACGTGCGCTGGTCGAAGGCGGCAGCGGCTGGACGGTCCTGCCGGACTATCTGATCGCGGAGTCCCTGCGCAGGCGCCGGCTGGTGATTTTGAGCTGCAAGGCCGCTCCGCTGATCAACCGGCTTTATCTCGCCTGGCCGAAGTCGGCCCTGCGCCAGCCCCGCGTCTTCTACGCCCGCCAGAAGCTGCAGGAGATGCTCGCCGCCGAGAGCCTGTTGTGATCCTATGGACTCGCTTTGCGGTTCCGCCGATCCCAAGAAACAGACTCTCACACTTTGAATCGAGACTGGATTTAACGTCATCGCCGGACCCAAGACGAGGGTCCGACCGATCACTATCTGGTCTGGAGCTCCGGCGTCAGCCCTCAGACAGGGCTGCCGTCCTTGTCCCGCTCCAGAAGCGCGACGACGTCATGGACGTTCTCGGCGGTGAGCGGCTTGTTGATGAAGGTCTTGACGACTTTGAACTCGCCGGCGCGCGCGCGGTCCTTGGGGTTGAGCGACGTCGTCAACATCACGATCACGGCCTTGGCGAACTTCTCTCCCAGTTCGATCGTGGCAGCCTCGAGAAATTCGAATCCGCTCATGCGCGGCAGATTGATGTCGAGAAATATGACGTCGATCTTCTGGCGATCTTCGCGCTTCAGGAACTCCAGCGCTTCATCCGCATAGTAGAAGGATACCACCTCGCCCAGAAGGCCGGAGCGGGCGATGACGCGTTTGTAGATCAATTGATCGGTTTCGTCGTCCTCCACCAACATGACGGTCGGGCGCGATGCGGCTTGATGGAGGTCTGGAGCAGTCATGTGATTGGCGTCCTAAGTTCGTGCGCTGCAGGCGGTGGGACCGAGGGTGGTCTTGCGCCCCGGAAAACCTGAATCGATCAAGGCATGTAGAGCGGTAGGGGAAACTCGAAGGCGGTTCCTTCACCGGGAACCGAACGAAGCTCTATGGCGCCGCCGTGGTTGGCGACGATCCGTTTGCAGAGGGTCAGGCCCAAGCCGGAGCCCGGGAAAGCCTCGTAAGAGTGCAGCCGCTGGAACAGGCCGAAGATCCGATCGTGAAACTCCGGGGCGATTCCGATTCCGTTGTCGGAGATGACGATGCTGCGCTTCCCGGCTTTTCGGTCGCTCTCCGCGTGAATAGTAATCCGCGGCGACCTGTCCTCCGATCGGAACTTGATCGCATTGCTTATGAGATTCTGGAACAGCAGTCTGAGCTGCAGACTGTTGCCGGTAACGACGGGGAGTTCGCCGAGATCGATTGTTGCGTTGGTGGATGCGATATCCGACTGCAGATCTTCCAGAATCTCCTGCGCCAGAAAATTCAGATCGACCGCCTCGGGCGCGAATTCCTCCTCGATCGTGCGGGAGTAGCTCAGGACGTCTTCCACCAACTTACCCATGCGTCCGACGGTCCTCTGCGCTCTGTCGATCAGATGCTTTGCATCGTCGTCGAACACTCCGCCATGCGACAAGGTCAGCTCGTCTAGCAGCATGCCGACGGTATTCGTCGGCGATCTCAGGTCGTGTGAGATGGCATAGGTGAACTCGGCTTGCTCCCGGTTCGTTTGCACCAGCAGTTCGTTGAGCCGCACGAGGTTCTCCGCCTTCCGGGCGAGCGACCGCTCGGCGAGGCGTCGCTGATTCACCTCCGCCTGCACGGCCTTGTAGGCCTGGGCACTGCGGGCCTTCGCATCGTTGATCGCGGTTACGATGTAGTCGAGATCGTCTTGCCGGTCGTCGCCCGACCGTTCCAGTTTCAGTGCTTCGGATCGGTTCAGCCAGGACGATCCCGCGACGTAGGTTGCGATACTCCTGAGATGGCGGCTCACGAAATGGTTGAAGATCGCCAGCATGATGATCGATGCCAACGCGGTCTTGGCGAAATTGGAGAACAACAGAGTCCAGAACTGGGCCCAGACCCGTTCCTGAACGTTCACGAGACTGAATCCGATTGTCATTGTGCCCAGCGGAACTGCCGTGCCGGCCTCCTGCCGATACTGAAAATCCAGCTTGTCCATGATCAGGTCGGTCGAGGACGCCTCGCCCTGGCTCCACTTCTGGCCGGTAGTGGTTTCCAAAGCGATGAAATGGACATCCGCTTTGTTGTAGATACCGTCCATTAGGGTCTGAACGAGGTCGAAGTTGAATTCCCAAAGGGCGTTCTCGAAACCCTCCCGGAAACTCTCTTCGATCACGTCGATCGACTGCAGAACTTCCTCGCGGTCCCGCTGGTAGCTCAGAAAGAGCTGAGCGCTGGCCGATAAGACCGACAAGAGCGCACCGGACAGAACGATGAGAAAGACAATCCGGCGTCCAAGCCGGTCGGCCGGTTTCTTCGCTTGGTGGAGGAGCGTCAAAGTCGACATCGGTCTCGTCACTCTGCATCCAACGAAATCGTACCGGCGCCTTCGACCGCACGGGGCGGAACCGATGGACCCTAGTTACGGTGTTTCTCAAGCAGCCTGTCCAGCGAACCATCGGCCCTCATGTCGGCCAGGACGCTATTGAAATCCGCAAGCAGCTTGTCCCGACCGGGGAAATCGCTTCGCACGGCCATGTGAATACGCTGCGCCGTAAGGACTGTGGGGAGATACTCGATTTGATCCGCCAGGCCGGGATCGTCGGTTCTGATCGCGTAGTCGATCACATCCGTACTGTCCAAGGTCAGATCGACGCGACCGCTCGCGACCATTCTGACGCCCTGGATCGTCGTGGTGACGACGACCTTGTTGAGGTCGTCCGCACTGTCGAATCTCTCCTCGTAGAGGTACCCCTCGCCGACAGCAATCGAGTAGGGCCGCAAACTCTCGACATCGGTAAAGACATGATCGTGTCCCTTCTGTTGAACGAAGCGCACTTCGGTCTCGTAGAAAGGATCGCTGTAAGTGAGATAGGCCTGCAGTTCCTCTTGCAGGAACAGGTTGCCGACGACGTCGTAAATTCCGGATTGCGCGCCGTTCAGAATGCGGGCGAACGGCAGAATTTCCGTTGTGACGTCATACCCCGCGCGCTCCAATACAGTGGTGATGACATCCAGGGAAATCCCCCCGTTCGGCAGATACTCGCCCCCGAAAGGCGGCCAATCGTCCACGACGACCCTGATCGGCGTCTCGGCACGCGCGGGACCGAGACACCCAAAAAGCAAGGCGAACGCGAGAAGGAGTGGTCTCATCACGGTTGAATCCTGTTTCGGCTTTGAATACCGATGGAAAGTTCCGGTTCAATCAGCATCGGCAACGACGAAGCATCGGTCGATCTGGATACCGGAAAATAATGAAATTTATCTCAATAGCCGCAAAAACTCTCCGGGACGACGCCGAACGCCCCCAATTCCCGGCGCGGCCGTCGGGATACGAGCCATTTCACGGTAGGTCTGTCTCTAAAATCCGGCCGCCGCCGGCTCTACCGCCCGCCGCTCCGCTTCCGCGCGATCACCACGTAGTTCTTCGGATAGCCGGCGTTCGTGATCTTACAGGCGGTGTCGAGCCGGTAGAACAGACCGGCGAGCAGGAAGGCGGCGCCCTTGAGCGCCACAATCAGCGGCCAGGCGAGGACCGGCCACCAGGGCCGGCGCAGGTAGGCTTTCGGGTTGGCGGGCAGGGCGCTGGCCATGCCCTGGAACTGGTAGGCGACCGTGCCGAAGTAGCCTTCCATCCATTCCAGGCGCTCGATTTCGAAGCCCGCCGTCTCGAACATGTGCCGGTGGGCGAACTGCGTGTAGCGGTAGAAGTCGTAGGGTTCCTCGTGCTCTTCGTAGAACAGAGGACAGGTGCAGATCATCTTGCCGTCGGGCTTCAGGGTCCGGCCCAGCTCGCGCAGCGCGGCGAGAGGATCGGGCAGATGCTCCAGCACCTGATTGAAGACGACCCTGTCGAAGCGCCCGTCCTCGACCGGGATATCACAGAGATCGCAGACGTAGGTTGATTTCGCGTAGGGTTTGTCGACCTGTTCGAAGTCCGCGCTCTCGTAGGTGCAGTCGTGGAAGAACTGCCGGTAGGGCTGATCCCCGGCCCCGGCATCGAGCACCAGCATGCCCGGCGCGGTCCCGCGCGCGAAATCCTCGTTGTAGCGGCGCAGGTAGGCTCGCGAGGAATTCGGCAGCAGATGGCGCTTGATACGCGCTTTGGAGATCATGATCTCGCCAGTCTCTGCCTTGTGGACGGTGGCTTTCGTATAAGAAATATCGCGGCTGAAACCAGGACTTTCTCAGTCTAGAACGCTCTTCCAACCCTGGTACTACCTTTGTCCCTGTGGTGTTTGGGTGACGAAATCGCATCGTCCAGCCGCTCTTGTTAGACCTAAAAAATGTAATACTGCCAGACCGTGAGATATCGGATGCGTTATTGCTAAAATTGAAAGCATGGCGCAAAGGCCGTCATTGACCGATACGGCCCTGCTCTTGACCGACCGGGGCGCCGGGCCAACCGCGTCTCGATGCCGTTCCCCATCACGTCGCTTCGCAAAGAAGGATCCTTCTTTCTCATCGAAAGGGGGGTCGTCCCGTATTTGGCGAAGACTGTCTCATATCTTCTCCGAAAGCTCGAATAGGCGCGGCGATCGATCGAATTTACCGCCGCGAAAGGTTCCCCAGGCATCCTTGTCTCCACAGGATCTTGAGAAAGTGAACGCCCTTGTCGGACTCCTCTGTCGGTCGCGGCTCGAACAGCAGTACGGAGGCGCTTTGGGTCCTGACCCGAACGGCGTTCGCCGGGCTCTGCCTGTTGCTGGCTCTCTATCTTCTGCGCGACCGCTTTCAGGAGATCGATCTCGACGCGACGCTGGCGGAAATCGCCGGCGTTTCCCTGACCATGGTGGTGCTGGGCATTGCCCTGACCGCCCTCAGCTATCTCGCCATCGCCAGCTACGACCTGCTTGCCTTCCGGCTGATGGGACGGCCCCTGCCGGTTTCGGCGCTGCTGCGCTCCGGCTTCGCCGCGACCGCCATGGGACAGGCGCTGGGCTTCGGGGTGGTGGTCGGCGGTCTCACCCGCTGGCGGATGCTGCGCGGATACGGCGTCACGCCCCGGGATGCGGCGGCGGCCTCGGCCCTGGTCGCCTCCGGCTTCTTCATGGGGCTGACGGTCGTCTTCGCCGTCATGACTCTGCTGGCCAGCGACTCCGTCGCGACCATCGCCGGAGTTTCGCGCTCCGGCGTGATCGCGGGAAGCCTGCTGGCCCTCGCGATCTACGGGCTGCTTCTCTCGCTCGGCGGCGTCGAACTGTCTCTCTTCGGGCGAAGCGTCGCCCTGCCCGACCGGACGCTGATGCTGCGCCAGACCGGCCTGGCGGCGCTGGACGTGATTCCGGCGGGCCTGGCTCTCTGGGCCTTCCTGCCCGGCGAGCTGGAGGCCGGAGTCGGCTTCGTCCTGACCGCTTACATCGCGGCTCTGGCAGCCGGCCTCCTGGCCAACACGCCGGGCGGGCTCGGTGCCTTCGAGGGTGTCTTGCTGATCGCCCTGCCCGACGCGCCGATGGACTCTCTTCTGGCCGGGATCCTTTGCTTCCGCATGGTCTACTACGGCCTGCCCTTCTGCCTCGGCCTGCTGCTGCTGACCGACGCGGAACTGGGCGGGACCGAATGGCGAGCCCGGCGCAAGGCATGGCCGCGGCCTCCGATGGCGCCGCCGCGCCGCAAGCCCTCGGCGCATAGGAGCGTCGCGACGGCGGACGACCCCGCCCTGATCGCGCGGGCTTTCGAGATAAGCGATCGGGCCGAGTCCAATCTCGCGTTCCTGGGCGACAAGCGCTTTTTCTTTTCCCGGGACAAGGCGAGCTTCGTCATGTTCGGCCAAAGCGGCCGGACGCTGGTTGCGCTCGGCGATCCGGTTGGACGGCGCGACACCTGGCCCGCCCTGATCGCGCAAGTCCGGCACCAGGCCGCCGCGACCGGCGCGCGCCGGTCGGTCTTCTACAAGATCGGGCCGGAGGCCGCCGCGATCTGCCGCGCCCAGGGTTTGCGGACCGCGCGGATCGGTCATGAGGCCGTGTTGGACCTGGCGACTTTCGATCTCGCCGGCTCCAGCCGGCGGGATCTGCGCCGCAAGACGCGCCAGGCCGCGAAGTCGGGCGTGGAGATCCTGCGGCACGCCCCCGGCGAAGCCCCCTTCGCCGCGTTGGCCGAGGTCGCGGGGCTCTGGCGGGACGCCAAGCGCGGGCGGGAACGCTCCTTTTCCACCGGTCACTTCGACCCCGCCTACCTCGCCCGCTTTCCCGTCTTCGAGGCCCGGCGGAACGGACAGTGCTGCGCCTTCGTCAGTGTCTGGATCAGCGGCGATGGGTCGGAATGGGCACTGGACCTGATGCGCGCCCGCTGCGACGTACCGGGCGGGACGATGCATGCGCTGGTCGCCGCCGCCGCCCTGGCGGCCAAGCAGGCCGGGGCGCTGCGCTTCAACCTGTGCATGGCCCCGCTGAGCGGACTCGAGGAGAGTAGCTGCCCGGTCGAGCGGTTGGGCAGCGCGGTCTACCGCCACGGCGGCCGCTTCCACAGCCTGCAGGGCCTGCGCCAGTTCAAATCGACCTTCCGGCCCGACTGGGAACCGCGCTACCTGGCCCACCGGCCGGGCCCGGCGTTGATCGGGGCGGCCTTCGCGGCCTATCGTCTCTGTCGGAAGACGCCCGAGGTGGCGCCGGCAGGCGGAAAGGCCGCCGAGGGAGCGGCGAACCGCGATATCGGACCGCCGGGCGGCCCTTAAGTCCGCAGATCCCGGCCGACCTCTCCGTTTAGCGCCTCCCCCGCTGATGCGCCCCGCCAACACCCTGCGCTGACGCACCCCTTGACGCACCCGTTGACGCCCGGCCCCGCGTCGCTAGGATGCGGCGCCGAACGGGTCCCGTTCCCCAACAGCCACCGAAACCAGCGAAGGGCGCGCCTGATGGCCTCCTACCAGTACGTCTATTCCATGCAGGGTCTGTCGAAGACCTACCCAGGCGGCAAGACCGTGGTGAAGGACGTGCACCTGAACTTCCTGCCGGGCGCCAAGATCGGCGTGCTGGGCCTCAACGGCACCGGCAAGTCCACGCTGCTGCGGATCATGGCCGGCGAGGACACAGAGTTTAACGGCGAGGCCTGGCCCGCCAAGGACGCCAAGGTCGGCTATCTGCATCAGGAGCCGAAGCTCGACGCCGACAAGACGGTGGCCGAGAACGTGATGGAGGGGCTGGGCGGCCTGAAGGCGCTGGTCGACCGCTTCAACGAGGTCAGCAACGCCTTCGCCGAGCCCGACGCCGACTTCGACGCGCTGATCGCCGAACAGGCCGAGTTGCAGGAGAAGATCGACGCGGCCGACGCCTGGGACCTGGACCGCACCATCGAGATCGCGATGGACGCCCTGCGCTGCCCGCCGGGCGAGGCCAAGGTGGCCAACCTGTCCGGCGGCGAGCGGCGGCGCGTCGCGCTCTGCCGCCTGTTGCTGCAGAAGCCCGACCTGCTGCTGCTGGACGAACCGACCAACCACCTGGACGCCGAATCCGTGGCCTGGCTGGAGCGCCACCTGGAGGAGTATCCCGGCACCGTCTGCTGCGTGACCCACGACCGCTACTTCCTGGACAACGTCGCCGGCTGGATCCTGGAACTCGACCGCGGCCGCGCCATTCCCTACCAGGGCAACTACTCAGGCTGGCTGGAGCAGAAGCGCAAGCGTCTGGCGCAGGAGGCGCGCGAGGAAAAGGCGCGGCAGCGCGAGCTGGATCACGAGGCCGAATGGATCAAACAGTCGCCCAAGGCGCGCCAGTCGAAGCAGAAGGCCCGCATCCAGGCCTACGAGGAGTTGTTGAACACCCAGGTCGACAAGGCGCCGGAGGCCGGCCAGATCGTCATCCCGCCGGGCCCGCGCCTGGGCGACCTGGTGATCGAGGCGCAGGACCTGCGCAAGGGCTTCGGTAACCACCTGCTGATCGAGGACCTCTCCTTCAAGGTCCCGCCCGGCGCCATCGTCGGCATCATCGGCCCCAACGGCGCCGGCAAGACCACGCTGTTCAAGATGATCGTCGGCCAGGAGCAGCCGGACGGCGGCAGCCTGCGCGTCGGCGACACGGTGAAGCTGGGCTACGTCGACCAGAGCCGCGACACGCTGGGCGCCGACAACACGATCTGGCAGGAAATCTCGGAGGGCGCCGACGTGATCGCCGTCGGCAAGCGCGAGGTCAACAGCCGCGCCTACGTCGGCAGCTTCAACTTCAAGGGCCCCGACCAGCAGAAGAAGGTCGGACAGCTCTCGGGCGGCGAGCGCAACCGCGTCAATCTAGCCAAGCTGCTCAAGTCCGGCGCCAACGTGATCCTGCTGGACGAGCCGACCAACGACCTGGACGTCGACACCCTGCGCGCCCTGGAGGAGTCTCTGCTCGACTTCGCCGGCTGTGTGCTGGTGATCAGCCACGACCGCTGGTTCCTCGATCGCGTGGCGACCCACATCCTGGCCTTCGAGGGCGACAGCCGGGCGGTCTGGTACGAGGGCAACTTCCAGGACTACGAGGAAGACAAGAAGCGCCGGCTCGGCGACGCCGCCGTCGAACCCCATCGCATCAAGTACAAGCCCCTGACGCGCTGACGCGCCCAGCGCAACGTCCAGTGAAGGAGGAGCGTCTGAAAGATGGCGGCAGGCTCACGCGATGCCGCCTCCCGACGCCCCTCCCGCACCACCTTCATGCCGCGCGAAGTCGAAGCGCGGCGGCCGCCGCCGACAGCCGGCTCGCACACAACCGGCGCGGACCTGAGACCTGACCGCAGACGGTAAAAAGGGGCCGTAGGCCCCTTTTCGCACAACTCTGGCCTGTGGCGGCTCTCGCCGCGCGCCTCAGCCTTGCTGGTTGACCGGGCGAACCTGACCGCTGTCGATCAGGCGGCGCAGTTCCTGCACCAGACCGGTAACGCTGCCTTGCTGGCGAATTACCGAGCTGTACTCGTCGCGCAGCGTGACCGCGAGGCTGACACCCTCGGCGCGTACATCCAGGATTTTGAAATCGGCGCTCTGCCCGCGCACGCGCCAGATGGTCCGCACCGGCTCGCCACCGCCGGGCGGGCTGAAGGTCACCGGCACCTCGAACAGATCGTCGCGCCCCTGCAAGGGCTGAGAGCCGCCGAACCGAAGCTCGGCGTCCCTGGCACCGCCGAACAGCGGCAGGAACCGCTGGGCCAGGTAGTCCTTGAACACCTCGATGAAGTCGGCGCGCTCCTGTTCGGAGGCCGAACGCCAGAAACGGGCCAGAATGAACTGGCTGACCGCCGGCACGTCGAAGCCCTCTTCCAGCAGCGTTCCGAAACGGGCCTCGCGCTCGGCCTGGCTCAGATCGTCGCCGGTCAGCTGCGTCAGAGCCGTATTGGAAAACTCCTGCAGGAACTCGGTCGGCGTCTCGGCCTGGGCCGAGGCCGGCGCCCCTAGGGGTCCGGCAAGCATCAGGGCCGCTGCAAAAACGGCCAATCCCGCCTGGCGCAGTCCGCGCTTGATTACTGCAGTCATGTCGCTCCTTCTCGCATTCGCGGCCGGTGGGCCGTTCGCCGCGCTTCTCTATTCAACCCTGAAAACTCTTAGCGTTCTAAGACTAGCGAAAAATGTCTAACGAACGCTGACCTGACGCGGATCCGTCGAGGGCTCGGCGCCGCTGAACTCGGGCCCAACCCCGCCCACGTCGTTTCGAATCTGCCGCTCGCGCTGCTGCCGCCAGAGAGAGCGGATGCGCGAGTAGTAGTCGATGGAATCGCGGCGCACTTCATCGAGCGTGTCGATGTTGGCGGCCCGGAAGCTCACGGCCTCGGCCCCGGTGCGCGTCAGCGCAAGCGTATCCTTGTCGTTCACGCGCGCCAGGTAGTTGAAGGGATCGAGGAAGAAGTCCACGCCCCGGCCGCCCGCGTCGCGGAAAGTCGAAGGTCCGAGCAGCGGCAGCACCAGGTAGGGGCCGCTCGGCACGCCATGCACCGCCAGGGTCTGACCGAAGTCCTCGTTGCGGTGCTCCAGACCCAGTCCCGTCGCCGGATCGAACAGGCCGAAGCCGATCGCGCTGTTGACCAGGAAGCGGCTGCCGGTGGTTTCGGCATGCTCCCAGTCCCCCTGGAACAGGGCGTTGGCGAAGGTCACCGGCTCGCTGAGGTTGGTGACGAAGTTGC
Organism: Algihabitans albus; assembly: GCF_003572205.1. Classification (NCBI taxonomy): domain Bacteria; kingdom Pseudomonadati; phylum Pseudomonadota; class Alphaproteobacteria; order Rhodospirillales; family Rhodovibrionaceae; genus Algihabitans; species Algihabitans albus. The sequence continues at coordinate 90,233 of NZ_QXNY01000007.1, read as the reverse complement.
TCACGGCCTCCTGAAACAGGTCCGGCGTCCAGCGGCGGTAGGTCACCGCGATCGGCTTGAGCACGAAAATGTCGAGGGTGTCGTTGATGGCGAACATGAAGCGGTTGAACACTTCCAGAGGATCGCCGGCCGAAACGAACTGGCCCGTCCCGACATCCGCCACATCCGCGATATCGCTGGCGAAATACTCGCCGTCCGCCCTGGCAGCCAACTGGAAATCCCGAGCCGGCGCCTGCGCGTAGCCATTGGTGTTTTCCAGCCCCGGCGCCCATGCGCAGCCGCCGAGAACGGCTAGGCACATCAAAAGCCCCGACACAGGTTTCATGAAGCGGCCCAAAGTCCGCGAGACAGCCCGATACACCATTGCGCCCCGTTTATCCCAGCTATCAGACGTCCCGACTGCGACCGACCGAGTCCGAGGATTCGCGACTCTTCCGAGCAGGAGACTCTGCCATGTAACAGACCAACGAACCGGGACCCGACTCCCGATCCGGACTTCCGACCGGGGTGCCCCCCGAAACGAGCCCGCGCAAGCGGATTCGCGGTAACGGCTCAGTAACCAACTCTACGACAACCGCCGTCTCGACCGGCCCTTCGGTCACCTTAGCCGCCGGCCCTTAACAAGTGGTTCGTGTGCGAACCCTCGCCTGAGAAGCGATCTCTTGCTGCTATCACACCTGAGGCCAAAAGACTATAACGCGGCCCGATAAAAGAGTCAGCTTTCACAGAGTGTTGCAGCTTTACCAACGAAATCGCGACCCGTCTCCCCGACCATGCCGGGTTCAGTCGCGCTCGCCCTCAACCGAAAGAAGTAGCCGACGATAGAGTGGGGTCAAGGCGAAGGGCAGCATATACATGGGGAGCTGGGCCAGCGCGAAGAACAGCACCACATCGTAGTCGGCCTGCGGCGGGAGCGCGGCCAGCAGCAGCCCCATGTTACAGTTTCCAGACATCAGGCCGATGGTCAGGGCCCGGCGCGGCCCCTGCCACCAGAAGGCGAGTACGGCGGCAATCTGCAACAGTGGATTCGCGACGAAGGCGGCGAGAATCCAGAGTGCCACGACCTCGGGCCGCGCGAAGATCGTCGCCGTCACGCCGTCCATGATCGCCACGGCGAAGACCAGCATGACCAGCACGACCAGGCCGTCGAGCGAGGCGGCACGGGCGCGAAACCAGCCGACGCCCGCCAGCCGGCGCAGCAGGAAGGCAAGGGCGAAGGCCCCCAGCACAACCAGCGCCAGACGCAGCATGAAGCCGGCGATGCTGACCTCCAATTCCAGCCCGAGCAGCCAGAGCGACAGCAGCGGCACGGTGATCGGCGTCAGCAGCGTCGCCGCCAGCCCCATGACCAGCGCCAGAGCGCCATCCAACCCCAACAGGATCGCGATGGCCGTGACCCCCAGGATCGGCGGTGCCGCCGCCATCAGAACCAGGGCGATTTCCAGCGGCTGCGGTCCCGGCAGCACGGCCAGGACACTCCAGGTCGCGACCGGCGAGATCAGCATCAGCCAGACCACCAGCAAGGCCAGCAGTCCGGGCCGGCGCAGATAGGCGACCATCTGGCCCCACTCCACCCGCAGCAACGTCAGCACCAGGAGGGTCGCCACGGCCGGGCCGACCAGCGGGCGCGCCAGCGACGCGAGATCGGGCAGGGCCAGGCCGATGAAGACCCCGAGGAACAGCACCTTGGGGCCGTGGCCGCCGAGAAAAGCCAACAGACGCATGGGACTCGCAAGATCGCAGAAGGCGACGAAGATGCCGCGACGCTACCCGCTTTGCAGAGCCGCGCCAACACCCGCCCCGGCCGCGAGACCCGGCTGTCCGACACCTCCGACACGGACTACGCGACCAACCTGGTCACGGGCGACTACCGCAACACCGGACTGGGCCGCAGCTTCCGCGCCGCGCGGGGCACTCCGCAGACCGGTTTCCAAGCCTTCGTGGATCCGGTGAGACCTACATCGTCGGGCAAGACTATCTGATGCGCAGCGATTCCCGTTTCAGCGAGACCACGACGATCCTGCAGCGCAAGGTCGAGACCGACCCGGCCGAGGCCGCGCTCGCCGGACGGTCCGGGTACATGGACGCCCTGGACTATCGCGACGTGCCGGTCGCTTCGGCCTTCGCCCCCTTTACCTTCGCCGGCGTCACCTGGGAGGTTCTCGCCGAACAGGATCTGGCGGAGATGCTCGCCCCCGCGGTCAGTCTCCGCAACAAGGCCGTCAGCCTGCTCGTCATCGTCTCCGGCGCCCTGGCCCTGATCGGCATCTTCGCCGCCCGTTCGGTCTCGCGGCCGATCACCGCCTTGGCGAAGGTCGCCGATCGCCTGTCGCGGCACGATCTCGAGGTCCCCCATCGCGATCGCCAGGACGAGGTGGGGCTGCTGGCAGCAACCGTCGAGCACTTCAAGGAAACCTTGCTGGCCGACGAGGTGCGTCAGGTGGAAAGCGAGAAGGAGCAACGGCAGCGCACGGCAAGCGCCGAACGCCTGCGCCGGCTGGCGGCCGATTTCGACACTCAGGTCCGCGAGGAACTCGCCGTGGTCGGCGGCTTCACGAGGGATCTCCCAGAAGACCGCGGAGCGGCTCTCGAGAACCGCCGAGGAAACCAGCGCCCAGGCGGCCACCGCCTTGTCCGCCACCGAGGGCATCGGCGAAATCGTCGAGATGATCACCAGCATTGCCGAGCAGACCAATCTTTTGGCGCTCAATGCAACCATCGAGGCGGCGCGCGCCGGCGAGGCCGATAAGGGCTTTGCCGTGGTGGCCAGCGAGGTGAAGAACCTGGCCACCCAGACGGCCAAGGCGACCGAGAACATCGCCGTTCAAATCGGCGCGGTGCAGGCCGAAACCGGCGCCAAGGTCGACGCCATCGAGGGAGTTGCCGAAGAAATTTCGGCCGTCGCCAGAATCGCCGGCAGCATCGCCACCGCGGTCGAGGAGCAGAAAAAGGCGACCCAGCAGATCGACCTCAACGTGACCCAGGCATCCCAGGGCGCGTCGGAGGCCTCCTCCACCATCTCCGAAGTGACCGAAACCTTCGTGAGCAGCGGCAACGCGACGGCCGAACTCCTCAACTCGGCCGAAACGCCGTCCCAGAAGTCGGAGACGCTGAGCAAACTGGTCGGGCATTTCCTGGACGACGTGCAGTCGGCCTGACCCGGAAACACCGCACGCGAAGCCTGGCGATGGGTTGCGGTACAGGCCGGAGCCGTCATTTCGGCGGCAGAGGGATTTCCGGCCAGTCCGAGGTGACCTCGGCCTGAACGGGGCGCTCCAGGTAGGTCGAGAGAACGACGAAACTCCGCGTTCCCCGGACGCCCGGCAGCACGTAGAGCTGCGAGAGAAAGGCCTCCAGGTCACGGGCGCTGGCCGTCCGCACCTTCAGGATGACGCAGGTGTCGCCGGCGACCGAATGCATCTCCTCCACCTCGGGAAAGCGCTTCAGCCTCATCATCCGCTGACTCTTGCCCCAGCCCTCCGCATCGACGTGCACGAAGGCGAGGAAAGGCTTTCCGACCGAGGCGGCGTCGATACGGGTCGTCGTGCCGGCGAGAGCGCCCGAAGCCTTCAACCGCTTGACCCGCTCGTGGGCCGCCGGTGCCGAGAGACCGGCGCTCCGCCCGATTTCCGCGTAAGTCAGGCGGGCGTCCTCGGTCAGCGCAGCCAAGATCCTTCGGTCGAAAGCATCCAGGGACCGCGCCTGCCTCCCGTTCAGCCGAAGATCTTCTGTTTCTACATCCATAAGTCGAAATCGACCTTTTCCTGAGTATCGATGGTCATTTATCGAGAATGGCGAAAGGATCTTCATCATGCAAACGACACCGAGAAACCCGACGGACGGCATCTATCGCGCCGACGACTATCTACACGCCCTGGAGGTGCAGGGCACCGGCCGGCTGCTCTTCGTCAGCGGAACCATGGGTCTCGACGCGCAAGGGACGGCGCCCGAAACCCTGGAGGAGCAACTCGTGCTGGTCTGGTCGAACCTCCGCCGCATCCTCGCCGAAGCCGAGATGACGACGGACAACATCGTGCGCCTGACCAGCTATCTGCGGGACGCCGCCTTCAGGGAGGCGAACCAGGCCGCCCGGCTGCGCGCGCTAAACGGCCGCCGCGTTCCCACCACCGCCATCGTGGTGCAAACGCTCGAAGACGACTGGCTCGTGGAGATCGAGGTGATCGCCGCGGCCTGAGGGCGCGACAAGAGTTTGGATCGGCGGCCGGACGCTGCCCGAACTGGCGCGCCGGTCCAACTCGAGCGACACGTCACGCTGAGGTTCGGCGAGAGTGGATCTGCTATAAGCCCCCAGTCCACTTACCGAGACAGCCCTGTTTTCCAGCACTTTATCGGAGACCCCGCCATGCCCTTCGACGCGGCGCTCGAGTTGCAGCGCACCCACGTTCAGCCGGAATGGCTCGATTACAACGGCCATATGAACGTCGGCTACTACGTCGTGGCCTTCGACCAGGCCTTCGATCTCTTCATGGACCGGATCGGTATCGATGCCGCCTATCGGGAAAGCAGCGGCGGCACGATCTTCTCCGTCGAGGCCCATGTGACGTATCTACAGGAACTGCTGCCCGACGCGCCGCTCGTCGTGACGCTGCAACTGCTCGGCTGGGACTCGAAGAAGCTCAATATCTTCCTGCGCATGTATCACGCCGAGGAAGGCTTCCTGGCCGCCACGCTCGAGTGGATGAGCCTGCACGTGGACCTCGAGACCCGCCGCGCCGCGCCCATGGCGCCGGAGGTGGCCGCACGGGTGGAGGCGGTCTGGCAGGCCCATAAGGACCTGCCCCGTCCGCCTCAGGCCGGACGCGGTATCTCCCTCAACCCGCCGAAGTAGCCGATCAGCGCGCCTCGGATGGGAAGGAGGTCGGCGGTGCCTGCAGGGCCGTGGGCGCGGGCTCCAGAAAGGCCGGGGAACCAACGAAGCGGAAGGTGATCAGCGTGGCCGCGACCATCAGCGCCCCGGCCATCGACAGCCAGCCGACGGTCGCGCCGCTCCACATCGGCGCATGGCCCGTTGCCGCCTCCTGCCGCCGCGACAGCCGCTGCATTCCGGCGTAGATGGCATAAAGCAGAAAGGGGATCAGGAAGGGCAGGACGATGGTGATCAGTTTTTTCAACATGCGGTCATCCGCCGGATGGCTCCCTCTCTCGACACTGAAACTTCTTTCTATCCCCGAGCCGCTCAGCTCAAGACCGGCTCATCGTCGTGAAGCTTGACCCAGACCGCCCGGTCCGGGGTGTAGACCTGGACGTGCGGGGCCAAGGCGTCCGAACAACCGTCGAGCGAGCCCAGCGCCAGCACCACATGTCCGGGAAAATGACGCCCGTTCACGAGGTAGGCCGCGGTGCCGCAGCGCGGGCAAAAGCTTTTGCTAGACACGCCGGTGCGATAGGTCGTCAGCCTCCGCTCGCCTTCGGTGATATGGAACTGCTCCGAGGGCACCACCACCCAGGTGCTGTAGTCCGACCCCTGCAGCTTGCGGCAGTTTCCGCAGTGACACTTTACGACGGTCTTGATCGGCGGGGTGAAGACCCAGCGCACGTCTCCGCAATGACAACTGCCGTGGGTTTCCTCCATGTCGCCCTTCATGTCCCCATCACCTCGACCAGGTTGTTGAGCATGCCCGCCGTTGCGCCCCAGATGTAGTAGTCCCGGTAGGGATAAACGTAGAAGTGGCGGGTCTTGCCCTGGTAGACGCGGCTCTGGATCTCGCGGTTCGCTGGGTCCAGGAAGAAGGCCAGCGGCACTTCGAAGGCTTCGGCGACCTCGAAAGGGTCGGGCGTCAGCTCCAGCGGCGCCGGGATCCGCCCGACGACGGGCGTGACCTCGAAGCCGGTGCGGGTGACATAGACGTCGAGCTGCCCGATCGGCGTCACCAGATCGCGCCGCAGGCCGACCTCCTCCTCGCTCTCGCGCAGGGCGCAGGCCAGCGCATCGGCGTCCTGCGGCTCCAGGCGTCCGCCCGGAAAGGCGATCTGGCCGGCGTGGTCGCGCAGGTGCGCGGTGCGCCGGGTCAGCAGCACGCTGAGGCCGGCCTTGCGCTCGACCAGCGGCACCAGCACGGCCGCCGCCTTCATGGTCCGCTCCGGGTCGTAGAGGTCGGGATTCAGCTCGTGGTCGCCACGCGTGCCTTCCGGCTGCAGCGTCAGGGTGGAGCGGCGTCCGGGCGCGGCGGCGCGCAACCGGCGCTCCACCGCCTCGCCGGTCAGCTGCCGGACGGTGGGTCCAGCGGAAAGAAACTGCCCTTGCTCCATACGCCGAGGCGTTCCCGTCCCTCTTCGTCTCGTTGAGGCACCGCCAGCTCCACCAGATGGTAGAAGACGGCGCGTGCAAGCCGCGCCTCCAGGCCGTCCCTTACCAGAATATAGGGAGTCGGCTCACCGCTTTCAGCGTCGTGGAGGATCCGGAGCGGATGCGCCGTATCGGCCTCGACCCAGTCGTCCAGGTTGGTGCGGAACGCGAGGATCCTCTCCGGGCCGTCCCCGCGCTCGACCAGTTCCTCGGCGATGAAGGGCACGTCCTCAACCGCGATGCGCCCGCGTTCGACCGGCGTCACCAGCCAATAGTCTCCGTCGGCCTCGCGCCGCAGCACGCTGGAGAAAAGCTTGACCAGCCGCTTCCGGCCGATCGGGCTGCCCCGGTAGCTCCAGGTCCCGTCGCGGGCAATCTTCATGTCGAAGTCGCCGCAGGACGGCCAGGTCGGCGGTCCATCGTTCGAGGGACCGCCATCCGCCCTGTCGGCGGGACCTCGCGACTTCGTGTCGCCGAAAGACTGGCCGCCGGACTGTCCGTCCATCGCCTGGCTCCCTATCTTTGCCATAGTCGAGACTTAGATCTTTATCATCGCCTGGGCCACCATGTGATCTACCGTTCGAGCTGTCGTCGGGGCCTAGCTTTGAGCGTGCTTTCGCGTCACCCTGTTGGCGTGACGACCGTACCGGGAGACTCTACCACGTGGCGCGGGCCGAGGTGCAGCGCCGGACCGGCAGGGAGGCCAAGCCGCAGATGACCGCCGCAGAAACCGCCGCAGAGACAGCTTTGCCAACGGCCGAGGCCGACCGCCTGGCCGGTGAGATCGAGCGTCTGGGCGCCCGACTCGCCGCCGTGCGCGAGGGGATCGGCCATGTGATTTTCGGTCAGCAGCAGGTGGTCGACAACACCCTGATCACGCTGCTCGCCGGAGGGCACACGCTGCTGGTCGGCGTGCCCGGCCTGGCCAAGACCCGCCTGGTCGAAACACTCGGCACGGTCTTCGGGCTGGAGGATCGCCGGGTGCAGTGCACGCCCGATCTGATGCCGGCCGATATCCTGGGCTCCGAAGTGCTGGAGGAGGGCGAGAGCGGCCGGCGCAGCTTCCGCTTCATCCAAGGGCCGGTCTTCGCCCAGCTTCTGATGGCCGACGAGATCAACCGCGCCAGCCCGCGCACCCAGTCGGCGCTGCTGCAGGCCATGCAGGAGCATCGCGTGACCGTTGCCGGCTCGCCCCACGAACTGCCGAACCCTTTCCACGTGCTGGCGACCCAGAATCCGCTAGAGCAGGAGGGCACCTATCCCCTGCCGGAGGCGCAGCTCGACCGCTTCTTCGTCGAAATCGAAGTTGGCTATCCGGATCTCGAGGCCGAACGGCAGATGCTGCTTGCGACCACCGGCACCCGCGGCGCCGAGGCGCGGCAGGTGATGTCGCCGGCCGAACTGATGGCGGCGCAGACCCTGGTCCGCCGCGTGCCGGTCGGCGAGAAGATCGTCGAGGCGATCCTCAGCATCGTCCGCTCGGGCCGCCCGACCGAAACGGCGCGCGACGAGATCAAAGCGCAGGTCGCCTGGGGACCGGGACCACGCGCCAGCCAGGCGCTGATGCTGGCGATTCGCGCCCGCGCCGTCCTGGACGGCCGCTTCGCCCCCTCGATGGACGACGTGCTCGCCATGGCGGGGCCCGTGCTGCGCCACCGCATGGCGCTCAGCTTCGCCGCCCGCGCCGACGGGGTGGTGATCGACGATATCATCGCGCTGCTCAGCGAGCCCTATCGTTGAGCCGGATGAAACGGCCCGCCCGCAAAGTTCCCGAGAGTTAACCGGCCCATGGCGCTGAGCCCGGACCTTCCCCTGCAACAACGCGGCGAGGCCCTGGCGGCCGGTCTGCCGCCCCTGCTGATCGCGGCCGAGCGGGTGGCCTCCACCGTGGCTCAAGGCGTGCACGGCCGCCGGCGGGTCGGACAGGGCGAGACCTTCTGGCAGTTCCGTCCCTACGAACTGGGCGACACCCCGCAGACCATCGACTGGCGCCAGACCGCCAAGTCCGACCGGGTCTTCGTCCGCCAGACGGAGTGGGAGGCGGCGCAGTCGGTCTGGCTCTGGCGCGATACCTCGCCCTCCATGGACTGGTCGTCCGACCGCAACCTGGAAACCAAGCGGGCGCGCGCCGACCTGCTGCTGCTGGGCCTCGCGGTTCTGGCGATCCAGGCCGGCGAGCGGGTGGCGCTGGCCGGCACGGGGCGCCGCCCCGATGCGAGCCGGGCGACCCTGACCCGCCTGGCGCTCGAGCTGGAGCGCGGCGGCGACGCCGTTCGGCTGGCCGACGAGGACGCGCTGGCACCGCGCCAGGATCTGCCACGCTTTGGCCAGGTCGTCTGGTTCGGAGATTTCCTGCAGCCGCTGGAGAACGTCGAGGCGCGGGTGCGCTACTTCGCCGAACGCGGCCTGCGCGGCCACATCCTGCAGATCCTCGACCCCGCCGAGGAAGGGCTGCCCTTCCAAGGGCGGGTCCGTTTCGAGGGGCTGGAGGGTGAGGAGCCCTGGCTGCTCAGCCGGGTCGAGACGGTGCGCGGCGCCTATCTAGAGCGCCTCGCGCAACAGCGCGAAGGCCTGATCGAGATCGCGCGGCGGGCCGGCTGGACGGCCGGACTGCACCACACGGATTCGACACCGCAGTCGGCGTTGCTCGGTTTGTACCAGACGCTCGCCGTACAGCCCGGGGGACGCTGATACCATGCTGACACTCGGTCCTCTCGGCTTCGTCAATCCCCTGCTGCTCTTCGCCCTGGCCGGCCTGCCGATCCTCTGGTGGCTGCTGCGCGTCACGCCGCCCGCGCCGAAGCGCCTTAGCTTTCCGGCGATCCGCTTGCTGTTCGGCCTGCAGCCGCCGGAGGAGACGCCGGCTCGCACGCCCTGGTGGCTGATCGCCCTGCGCATGCTGCTCGCGGCGCTGGTGATCCTCGGTCTGGCCCGTCCCATCCTCAATCCCAATGCCCAGCTCGCCGGCGGCGGCACCGTGGTCGTGGTGGTCGACAACGGCTGGGCCGCCGCCGCCAACTGGGCGGCGCGCGAGCGCCTGCTCGGCGATCTTCTCGATCAGGCGGAGCGGGACCGCCGGACCGTGGTCCTGGCGACCACCGCGCCCGACGGGCGGGAGTCGGCGGAAACCCGGCTCTCGGCCCTGCCCGCGGCGGAGGCGCGCCGCATCGCCCTCGGCCTGCAGCCGAGGCCCTGGGCGCTGGACCGTCCGGCCACCGCCGAGCGGCTGCGCGCGCTCGAGCTGGACGGCTCGGCCACGGTCGTCTGGCTGTCCGACGGCTTGGAAAGCGGAGCGGACCCGGAAGCCGCGGAGTTCGCCCAGGCGCTCGCCGGGCTCGGCAGCGTCCAGATCTACCGCGACGCGCCCGGCGACCTGCCCCGTCTGCTGCTCCCGCCGGAAATCGACACGGCCGCGCTGATCCTGCGCGCCCGGCGCGCACCGAGCGAAGCGCCCGACAGTCTGACCGTGCGGGCCAGCGACGATCGCGGTCGGGTCGTCGCCCAGCAGCTTCTGGACTTCGAGCCGGGCGCCGCCGAGACGGCCCAGGCCCTGACCCTGCCGATCGAGCTGCGCAACCGCATCACCCGTCTCGACATCGAGGGCGAGGCCGGCGCCGGCGCGGTGCTGTTCCTCGACGAGCGCTGGCGCCGCCGCCCGGTCGGCCTGGTCTCCGCCGGCCCGCTCGACGCGGCGCAACCGCTTCTGAGCGAACTCTACTTCCTGGAGCGCGCGCTGGCGCCCTTCACCGAGATCAGCCGTGGCGACGTCGGGCAGTTGATGAACCGCGGCGTCGCCGTGATCGCCCTGCCCGACCTCGGTCCGCTGCCGCCCGAGCAGGCGACGGCGTTGGAGAGCTGGGTCCAGGCCGGCGGGCTGCTGCTGCGCTTCGCCGGTCCCCGTCTGGCGGAGGGCGACGACGGCCTGCTGCCGGTCGAGCTGCGCCGGGGGGGCCGCGTCATGGGCGGCGCACTGACCTGGAGCGATCCGGCCGAACTGGCCCCCTTCGCTCCCGACTCGCCCTTCGCCGGGCTGATGCTGCCGCAGGACGTCGCCGTGTCCCGCCAGGTGCTCGCGGAGCCGGCGCTGGACCTGCCGGACAAGACCTGGGCGCAGTTGACCGACGGCACGCCGCTGGTCACGGCGGAACCGCGCGGCCAGGGCTGGGTCACGCTGATCCACACCACCGCGAACACGGAGTGGTCCGACCTGCCGCTCTCCGGCCTCTTCGTCGAGATGCTGCGGCGGGTCGTGGCGGTCAGTCAGGGCGTCAGCGGCGCCAGCGAGGCGACCTTGCCGCCGCTCTCCACCCTCGACGGTTTCGGCCGGCTCGGCACGCCGCCGGTCACCGCCCTGGCTCTGACGGCGGAGGCAATCGAGGCCGGCGAGATCGGTCCGCGCCATCCGCCGGGCATCTACGGGACAGACGCAGGCCGCCGCGCTCACAATCTGGTGGCCGGCAATCCCTCCCTGATCCCCATCGGCAACCTGCCGCGCGGCCTGGAGTCGCGCGTCTACGCCGGCGGCGAGGAGCGGGACCTGCTGCCCTGGCTGCTGACGGCGGCGCTGGTGGTGGCGCTGCTGGACGCCCTGATCGCGCTGGCGCTGCGCGGCCATCTCAGTCTGCGGCCCGGCAGCCTGCGCCGGGCGGCCAAGGGCGGCGTCAGCGCCGGCGCCCTCGGCCTGCTCCTGCTGTCCGGACTGCTGCTCCAGACCCCGGCGGCGCACGCGCAATCCACGGCGCAAGCCCAATCCACGGCGCAAGCCCAATCCGGGGCGCAATCCGGAAGCGATCAGGACCTGCGCCGTATCCTGGCCGCGACTCTGGACACCCGCTTGGCCTACGTGATCACCGGCGTGCCGCGGGTCGACGACCTCAGCCGCGCCGGGCTGTCGGGTCTCTCACGTCTGCTGCTGCGGCGCACGGCGGTGGAGCCGTCCGACCCCATGGCGGTGGAACTGGGCCGCGACGAACTGGCCTTCTTTCCGCTGCTCTACTGGCCGATCACGCCGGAGCAGACCAACCTCGATTCGGCGGCGCGGCGCGCCCTCAACGATTACCTCGTCAACGGCGGCACCCTGCTGATCGACCTGCGCGAACCGGCCGTCGGCACCCGCCTGTTCGGCGCGTCCAGCCGCAACGGTCAGGCCCTGCAACGGCTGACCGACGGGATCCAGGTGCCGCCGCTGGTCCCGGTCCCGCCCGAGCATGTGCTGACCAAGGCCTTCTATCTGCTGCAGGACTTTCCCGGCCGCTACGACGGCGGCACGCTTTGGGTCGAAAACCCCGACGAGGCGGACAACGACGGCGTCGCCTCCGTCGTGATCGGCTCCAACGACTGGGCCGGCGCCTGGGCCATCGACGACCTGGGGCGCCCGATGGCCGCCGCGGTGCCGGGCGGCGAACGCCAGCGCGAGATGGCCTACCGCTTCGGAGTCAATCTCGTGATGTACGCGCTGACCGGCAACTACAAGGCCGATCAGGTGCATGTGCCCTACATCCTCGAACGGCTGGGACAGTAGGAGGGCGGCCGCGTCATGCTGGATCATCTTACCCTCGCCTGGGACCCTCTGATTCCCTGGCCGGCGCTCGCGGCCCTGGCCCTGGCCAGCGCCGCGATTTGCGGCGCCACGCTCTGGCAGAGGGCGCGCGGCGGCCTGCTGCGCGCGCTCTTCGCCGCCACGCTGCTGCTGGCCCTCGCCAATCCCTCTGCGGTGTCGGAGGAGCGCGAGCCCCTGCGCGACGTGGCGCTGGTGGTGCTCGACGAGAGTCCGAGCACGGAGATCGCGCCGCGCCCGGATCAGCAGACGACGGCCCTGGCCGCGCTGACCGAGGCGCTGGAGGCCCTGCCCGATACCGAGGTTCGCGTGGTGCGCTCGGAAGGGGGCGGCTTGGGCGGCGGAACGGGAGGGGCCGGTCCCGGACCTGGCGGCACGGGAGGTGCGAGCGGCGGCACGAACCTCTTCGCCACCGTCGATCAGGCCCTGTCCGAAGTGGCGCAGACCCGCGTCGGCGCGGTCTTCCTGATCAGCGACGGCCAGGTCCACGACGTTCCGGAGAGCCTCGAGCAGTTCGCGCTGGATGCGCCCGTCCATCTGCTGCGCAGCGGCCGCGACGACGAACGCGACCGGCGCCTGACCCTCACCAACGTGCCGGGCTACGGCATCGTCGGGCGCGAACTCTCGCTCACCCTGCGCGTCGACGATCTGCCCGAGTCCGCGCCCGGCGGCCAGGCCACTCTGCGGATCGCCCGCGACGGCGCCGAACCGGAACTGCTGCGCGTACCGCTCGGCAGCGAGGTGGAGTACAGCTTCGAGGTCGAGCGCCGCGGCGCGACGGTGATCGAGATCGAGGCCGAGGCCGGGCCGGACGAACTGACCTTACGCAACAACACCGCCGCCGTCGTGGTCAACGGCGTGCGCGACCGCCTGCGCGTCCTGCTGGTCTCGGGCGAGCCCCATGTCGGCGAGCGGGCCTGGCGCAACATTCTCAAATCGGACCCCAGCGTCGACCTGGTGCACTTCACCATCCTGCGGCCGCCCGAGAAACAGGACGGCACGCCGATCCACGAGCTGTCCCTGATCGCCTTCCCGACGCGCGAACTCTTCGAGGTGAAACTCGACGAGTTCGACCTGGTGATCTTCGACCGCTACCGCCGCCGCGGCGTCCTGCCGAACCTCTACCTGGAGAACATCGCCCGCTACGTCGAGGAAGGCGGCGCGCTCTTCGAGGCGGTCGGCCCCGCCTTCGCCACGCCGCTGTCGCTCTATCGCACACCGCTCGGCCGCGTCCTGCCGGCGACGCCCACCGGCGACGTCGTGGAGCGCCCCTTCCACGCCGCGGTCACCGACCTCGGCCACCGCCACCCTGTCACCTCGGCCCTGCCCGGCGCTCTGCTGGCGGGTGAGGAGGGACCGCCCGGCTGGGGCCGCTGGTTCCGCCAGGTCGACACGGATGCCCGGGACGGCGAAATCCTGATGACCGGTGCCGACGAGCGGCCGCTGCTGGTGCTCGACCGCATCGGCGAGGGCCGGGTCGCCCAGTTGACCAGCGACCACATCTGGCTCTGGTCGCGCGGCTTCGAGGGCGGCGGTCCGCAGGCCGAACTGACGCGGCGGGTCGCGCACTGGCTGATGAAGGAACCGGACCTGGAGGAGGAAGATCTGCGCGCCGCCGTCCACGGCGACCGCCTGGAGATCGAGCAGCGCAGCCTGGAGGAGGACTGGTCGTCCGTCGAGGTGACCCTGCCGAACGGCGAGACCGTGACGCTGGACCTGGAGGCCAGCGGCCCCGGACGGGCCGCCGCCGCGCTGCCGGTCGATCAGCCCGGCGTCTACCGCGTCAGCGATGGCGAGCGCGTCGCCCTGGCCGCGGCCGGCCCGGTCAATCCCATCGAGATGGCGGACCTGCGCGCGACCGACGAGATCCTGGCACCCGTGATCGAGGCAACCGGCGGGCGCGCCCAGGGCCTTCTCGAGAACGCCGACATCGCCGTGCGCAAGATCCGGGCCGACCGCGACCGCGCCGGCAACGACTGGTTCGGCGTGGTCGGACAGGGCGCCTTCGTGGTGACCGGGGTCGAGACCCGCCCGTTGCTGCCGGAACTGGCCGCCCTGGCCTTGGCCCTCGCCGCCCTGCTTTTCGCCTGGCGGCGCGAAGGCCGATGACGGAGCCGCCGCAAGCCGCCCGGCGGACGACGGCGCGCGACTGGCTCCTGCTTGCCGGGTTTTTGGCGCTGCCCCTGGGCGTCGGGCAGATCGGCCGCTTTCCAGCCGAGGCCAATCAGGACTGGTACGACGGGCTCGCGCAGCTTGCAGTCAAACCGCCCGGCTGGGCCTTCCCGGTCGCCTGGACCCTACTCTTCGTTCTGATGGCGGTGGCCGCCTGGCTGGTCTGGCGGGCGGCCGTGGCGGCGGGCGAACCGGAACGGGCACGCAAACCGCTGCTGCTCTGGGGCCTCCAACTGGCCGTCAACTTCACCTGGCCCTTCGTCTTCTTCGGGGCCCAGGCGCCCCTGCTCGGCCTGCTGGTGATTCTGCTGCTCTTCCTGCTCGTGGCCCTGACCGCACGCAGCTTCGCCGACCTCAGCCGTCCGGCCGCCTGGCTGCTGGTCCCCTATCTGCTGTGGCTGACCTACGCCGCTGTCCTGAACGCCGGCATCGTGGTGTTGAACTAGAGCGCGATCGCGCTCTAGGCGCGGCGCGGCGCGCGGTCGCTCTCCGGGTCGGCGGCATCCGTCCGGCCCAGCACGCCATGCAAGCCCGCCAGCGCGCCCGCCCGCAGCGCCAGCACCTGAAAGCGCTCCGGCGCGACCGGGCCGGGCATCACCAGGCCGGCGGCCGGCGCCGAGACGAAGCCGAAGGGTTCATAGTAGCCGGGCGCACCGATCACGACGCAAAGACGGTGCCCCTGGCGCTTCGCCTCGCTCAGGCTGTGACGGACCAGCGCCTTGCCGTAACCCTGTCCCTGCAAGGCCGGCTCGACGGCCAGGGGACCGAGCAGGATCGCGGGCGTCCGCGCGATTCGGATCGGCCAGTAGCGGATCGAGGCCAGCAGGCCGCCGTCGGCATGGCGCGCGACGAAGGACAGCCGCGGAAGCGGCGCGATCCCGTCACGCAGCCGGTAGGAGGTCCGCTGCTTGCGGTCGTAGCCGAAGGTGCGGTCGAGCAACGCCTCGATCTGGGCGTCGTCTGCGGGTGTGGCCTGCTGGATCTCGTAGCTCATCGTTCGGAACTCTCGCGGTGCGGTCGAAGGGACTGACAGGAGCCGCCCTTCGCGCCAACGCACGAGGCCGGCTCAGGCCGCGCGTCGGCGGCCGCACCCTCGTCGCAGATCGCCGCGCAGCGAGGCGCGGCTTCTGACGGAGATGAACGAACGAACAGTCATTTCAGTTCGATAGCACGAAGCGCGGGACCGGCAAAGCAAAAGCGGGACGGGCTCGGCTCTGCCGTGCCCGTCGATGCCATAGGCCGGTATACCACCGTCACGCCGCCCGGACGTCCTCGACGAAACGGGCGACGAAGCGCTGCAGTTCTTCCGACTGGGTGGTCAGGACTCGCGAAGCATCGGCGAGTTCCGAGGAAGAGCGGTCGAGCCCGCCCGCCGTTTCGGTGACGCCGGAGATGTTGTCGTTGACGTCGCGCGCGCCGGCCGCGGCCGACTGGACATTGCGCGAAATCTCCTGGGTCGCGGCCGACTGTTCCTCGACGGCGGTGGCAACGGCGGTGGCGATCTCGCTGATCGAGCCGATGCGCTGGCCGATTACGTCGATGGAGCCAACGGTAGCGGAGGTCTGGGACTGAATCGCGTCGATATCCCTGGAGATCTGCTCCGTCGCCTTGGCGGTCTGGCTGGCCAGGTTCTTGACTTCGCTGGCCACCACCGCGAAGCCCTTGCCCGCTTCGCCCGCACGGGCGGCTTCAATCGTCGCGTTCAACGCCAGCAGATTGGTCTGCTCGGCAATGTCCGTGATCAGGCTGACCACGTCGCCGATCTTCTGGGCACTGTCGGCCAGCCGGCGCACCTCGGCATCGCTCGCCTTCGCGTCCTTGGCCGCCTCGCCGGCCAGTTCCCGCTGCTTGTTGACCTGTCGGGTGATCTCCTGGATCGAGGCCCCCAACTCCTCCGAGGCCGCGGCGACGGTCTCGACGTTCTGGCTGGCCCGTTCGGAGGAGGAAGCGACGTTGGAGGCACGCTCGCTTGTCTCCTGCGCCGTCGAGGTCAGACTGGTGCTGGTTCCCTGGAGCTGCCGCGCGGCGCCGGTCACCTGATCCAGCACGTCGCCGATGTCACGGCTGAAACTCTCCGTTACGCCGCGCAGTCGGTCGGCGCGCGCCGACCGCTCGGCGGCCTCCTGTTCCGAGGCGGCGGCAAGCTCCGCGTTGCGGATGGCGTTGTCCTTGAAGACCTGAACCGCCGCGGCCATGGCACCGACCTCGTCGCCGCGCCCAACGCTCGGCACCTCGACCGAGGTATCGCCGTCGGCCAGCCGGCTCATGGCCCGGGTCATGGCGGAGATCGGACGCGACAGGCTGCGCACCAGCAGCAGGCAGAAGCCGACGGCCGCCGCGAGCGAAAGCAGAGCGCCTGCGATCAGCACGGCGAAGGCGGTCGAGAAGGCCGCGTTCTCCTCGGCTGCGCGGTTTTCGATCTCGACGCGCTTACCCTCAAGGAGACCGACATAGATCTGTTGGACCCGTTGCATGGCCATGGTGGAGAGGCCGGAAACCTCCATCGCCCGCGCCTCGTCGATGGTCAGCGGCTCCCGCATCAACCGGATCTGACGGGCGGCCACGTCGTTCTGCCAGGCCGCGACCTCCTCGTTGAGCGCCGCCAGCTTCGTCAAGACACTTTCCTGGTCGCTGAGCGAGTTGCGGGCCACCCCATAGGAGAGTCCGTAACGCTCGACGGCCTGATCGTACTGCGCGACATAGGCCCGCTCGCCACTCAGCAGGAGCGCGCGGATGGCACCCTGCTGTTCGATGAAGGCCTCGCGCAGCTCCTCCAGATGACCGCGCGTTTCGATCGTGGTGCGCGTGGCCTGGGCGCTTTCCTGGATCGCGGACATCTGCATGAGGCCAACGCCCGAGGCCAGAACGCCGATCAGGAACATACCGGCGAAAGCCACCGTAAGTTTGCGCACGATGGGCAGATTGTCGAGGAAGGTCATGGTCGAGGACTCCGTGTTTCGGCGGTCCGGGGTCTGGCGCGAACCGGGGCGCCGGATTCTGTGCGGACTCTAGAGCGCGCGGCGGCGTGCCAGTTCGGTCAAGTTGATCTCGATGGTCACGGCGCCGATCGGCGCGCCGGTTTCGGGGTCGGGGATGGTGAAGTTGACCTGCTGCCGCCAGGTGCCGGAAGCCTCGTGTAATTCGGCTTCGTCGATGAAGACCGCATCGGCGCCGACCTCGAAGGTCTTTGTGAACTTCGCCTCGTCACCTTGCCAGTAGTCGCCGGTCACGGCGCTCTGCCCGGCGTTCAGGCCGCGGTCGGTGACCACGAAGATCTCGGTGTAGAGGCCGCCGGCCATGGCCTGACGGCGAAGCAGATAGTTGGACAGCGGCCGGGCCATCAGTTCGGCCACCAGGGGCCGGTCGCCGATCCGCTCGCGCTCGGCCCGCCACTCCTTGTCAAGCGCATCGATATCGGCTTGCGACAGCGCGTTTTGCTCGGCATTGAGTCCGCGCAGCGTCGCGATGGTGACCGGCACCGCGACCCAGTCGCGCATCAGATCCAGGTCGGCCTCGGAAATCTGCACCCGCGGCGCGTCGGCTTCGGCCGATCCGACAACCGCGCCGATAGCCAACGGTAGAAACGCGAGGGAAATAGCTAATTTGAGCAAGATGCGGCGCATGGGGCTCCTCCGGACTACCCTTTGTTTGCATCGGACAGTGTCACGCTATGATTAAGCGGTGGTAAATTGGATACAATTAGAAGTGTAGTTCGCTGACTATCTATCAAATCGGCACAATTTCAGATTGAATTATGCTGGTCTTGCAGAATCGAACGACTTGCAAATCGGTCTGGCTGCAGCGGCTAAGACTCGGAAAACTCGATCAAATTTTACCCTCCATCAACCATTAGGGGGCAGTCTCCGAATTCAATTATCGTCAACGCTGTGGCCACCTCTCGGCTCCGCTCACACCATCGCTGCTTTGCTTTTCGCTAAAGGACGACTCATGGCGCACCTCTCCCTCGGCCGCATCCTAGGTGCCGGGCGCGGCCGGATATCGGCGGGCGGCAGGATCAAGGTCACCTCCGTCGAAATAGCTTCGATGCTCGCGGAGCTGGATCGGTCGCAGGCCATCATTCATTTCGAGCCTGACGGTACGATCATCACCGCCAACCATAACTTCCTGGCGGCCATGGGCTACGATCTGGCGGAAATCCAGGGCCGGCATCACAGCCTCTTCGTCGATCCGCTCTTCGCCGAGAGCGATGCCTACCGGCAGTTCTGGGCCAATCTGCGCAGCGGCGAGCCGCCGACCGGCGTCTTCAAGCGCATTGCCAAGGGCGGGCGGCCGATCTGGATTCAGGCGACTTACAGTCCCGTCGTCGATGCGCGCGGCCGGGTCGTCAAGGTCATCAAGCATGCCATCGACGTCACCGCCCAAACGCTGCAGAACGCCGACTACAGCGGACAGATCGCGGCGATCAACACGTCCCAGGCGGTGGTGTCCTTCCAGCTCGACGGCACCATTCTCGACGCCAACGAGAACTTCCTGAACGCGGTCGGTTATCGCCTCGAGGAGGTTATCGGCCAAAACCATCGGCTCCTGCTCGTGCCCGACGACGCGCAAAGCCGGGACTACCGGGAGTTTTGGGAGGCGCTGGCGCGCGGCGAGCATCGCGCCTCGGAGGTCAAGCGGATCGGCAAGGATGGCAGGGAGCTATGGCTGCAGGCCTCCTACAACGCCATCCTCGATCCCGACGGCAAGCCCTTCAAGGTCGTACTCTACGCCACGGACATCACCCAGCGCGTCCACGCGCGCCACGAAGCCGAGCGCGTCGGCAAGCTGGTGGACGGCAATCTCGACAAGATCCTGGCAGCCGTCGGCACCGCCAACGAGCAGACGACCTCGGCGGCCGCCGCATCCAATGAAACGGCGCAGGTGGTCCAATCGGCGGCGGCGGCGGCGGGGCAGTTTCAGGCCTCCGCGACCGAAATCTCGCAGAGCATGACCCTCTCCACCGAACAGGTCGGAACGGCGATGGAGGAGACCGCGAAGGCAGACACCGCGACCCAGCAACTCGTCGGCGCGGCGGACGCCATGAACAGCATCGTCTCGGTGATCCAGGAGATCGCCGGACAGATCAACATGCTGGCCCTCAACGCAACCATCGAGTCCGCCCGCGCCGGCGAGGCGGGCAAGGGCTTCGCCGTCGTTGCCTCGGAGGTCAAGCTGCTGGCGACCCAGGTGGCCAAGGCCACCGAGCAGGTTTCCACGGAAATCGCCGGCATGCAGTCCATCGCCGGCGACGTCGTCCAGCGTCTCGACAGCATCAAGAACGCCGTGACCTCGGTGGAAAAAAGCGTCACGGGCGTGGCCGGAGCGGTCGAGGAACAGACCGAGACGACGCGCGAGATCGCCGCGAACATGCAGTCGGCGGCCGGGGCGGTCGGTGAAGTCAGCACCAGCCTGGACTCCATCGCCGAAGCCGTACAGACCGCTGACACCCTGGCGCAGGAAGGCACCGACCTTTATCGCAGCCTGCAGAACACGGCGGCTTAGCAAGGCCGCCCAGCAAAGCAGGGCGTCGGGGAGAGCGGACCTCAATCGCGCAGCGGCGCGTCCCAATAGGGCTCGCTGCCGAAGCGGCTCAGCAGAAAGTCGACGAAGACGCGAACCTTGGGCGACAGGTTCCGGCTCGCCGGAAAGACGGCGTGCACCCCACCCGGCGTGCCGTCGGCCCAGTCGGGCAACAGCCGCTCGACGGCGCCCTCCGTCAAGGCGTCGCTGCAGATGAAGCTGGGCAGCAGGGCGATGCCCTGCCCGGCGATGCAGGCCTCCAGAATGGCATCTCCGTTGTTGATCCGCAGCCGCCCGGAGATCCGCACCTTCACATCCCGCTCCGCCTCGCCCGTCGCCGCCTTGAAGCTCCAGGTCTGGTCGCTGGTCTGATAGGCGTAGAGCAGGCAGTCATGCTGCTTGAGGTCGTTCGGATGCTCTGGCCGCCCGGCGCGCGCCAGGTAGTCGGGCGCGGCAAAGAGAAAGCGGCGCATCGGAGCCAGACGGCGCGCCACCAGACTCGAGTCGTCGAGCTTGCCGATCCGGATCGCCAGATCGTAACCCTCCTCGACCAGATCCACTGGACGGTCGTTCAGCGAGAGATCGACCTCCAGTTCCGGGCACATGGCCAGGAAGGCCGGCAGCGCCGGGGCGATATGCCGGACGCCGAAGGACAGGGCCGAATTGACCTTCAGCAGACCGCGCGGCGCCTCGGCCAGATGCGTCACCGCCTCCTCGGCCGCCAGCGCCTCGGCCTCGACCCGCTGACAGCGCTCGAAGAAGGCCGCCCCGGCTTCGGTCAGGGAAAGCTGCCGCGTCGTGCGGTTGAGCAGCCGCGTGCCGAGCCGGTCCTCCAGCTTGCTGATCTGCTTCGACACCGCCGACTTGGACAGGCCGAGCGCCTGCGCTGCGGCGGAGAAGCCGCCCAGATCCACGACGCGGGCGAAGACGACCATGGCCGTGACGTCTTCGAGCCTCATTGGCGTTTCCTCCAAGAAACAATCAATTAACAATTCAGCTTATTAACATCCTTGGGTGAACGCACCATCTTTCCTTCGAACCAGCCGGCAACGGCTTTCACCGACGAGACGGGCAAGGGAGTCTCCAAGAATGACCAAGGTACTGGTGCTCTACTATTCGACCTACGGCCACGTCGAAACCCTGGCGGGCGCCGTCGCCGACGGTGCAGGCTCCGTCGAGGGCGTCCAAGTCACCGTCAAGCGCGTCGCCGAGTTGATGCCGCCGGAGGTGGCGGAGAAGGCCGGCGCCAAGCTGGACCAGACCGCGCCGCTCGCCGAGCCGTCCGAACTGGCGGACTACGATGCCGTGATCGTCGGCACCCCGACCCGCTTCGGCAACATGGCCAGCCAGATGCGAAATTTCTGGGACCAGACCGGCGGGCTCTGGATGAAGGGTGCGCTGGTCGGCAAGGTCGGCAGCGTCTTCGCCTCCACCGGCACCGGGGGCGGCAACGAGACCACCATCACCTCGACCTGGAACACCCTGGCCCACCACGGCATGGTCATCGTGCCGCTGAACTACGGCGCGGCCGAACTGACGGATCTGTCCGAGGTCAAGGGCGGCAGCCCCTACGGCGCGGCGACCATCGCCGGGGCCGACGGCTCGCGCCAGCCGAACGACAAGGAGCTGGCGCTGGCCCGCTACCAGGGTCAGACCGTCGCCCAAGTCGCCAAGAAACTGAGTGCCTAGCGGACACATAACTGAAATCGGCCCGGGAGCCGGCACAAAAAGGATCTTTCGCCATGATCGAGCATCGTCCCTTCGAGAGCCTCGGGCGCTTCGAGAACGACTGGCTGAGCGCCCGCTATCACTTCAGCTTCGCCGGCTACGACGATCCGGCGCGGCGCGGCTTCGGCAAGCTGCTGGTGTGGAACGACGACACCATCGAGCCGCGCCGCGGCTTCGCCCCCCACGGCCACCGCGACATGGAGATCGTCACCTACGTGCGCGAGGGCGCCATCACCCACCAGGACAGCCTGGGCAATGCCGGCCGGACCGAGGCGGGCGACGTCCAGGTGATGTGGGCCGGCAGCGGGATTCAGCACTCGGAGATGAACGTGGAAAGCGAGGAGACCAAGATCTTCCAGATCTGGATCGAAACCGCGGAACCGGGCATCGCCCCCGGCTGGGCCGCCAGCGCCTTTCCCAAGGGCGAGCGCAGCGGAGAGCTGGTGGTGCTGGCCTCCGGAACCGGCGAGGAGACCGGCGGTACCGAGGGTCCCCTGAGGATTCACCAGGACGCCCGCATCCTGGCCGCCACCCTGAAGCCGGGACAGTCGGTGACCTACCGGCCCCAGCCAGGCAAGAGCGCCTATCTGGTGCCGGCGGTCGGTCGGGTGAAGGTCGAGGGCGACGGCACGTCCTTCTCCGCCAAGGCCCGCGATGGTGTCGCGCTCGCCGACGTGGAGGCGGTCGAGCTGACCGCCGAGGACCAGAGCGAGATCCTGATCGCCGAGGTTCCGGCCTAACTCACGGAGCGCGGGCGCCGGCTATCCGATTGGCCGGCGCCCGCGTCCGTGATACCTGCAGCGGGAGGAAACCAAGATGGGTTTGCTGGTCGAGGGCGTTTGGCACGACACGTGGTACGACACCAAGTCGACCGGCGGGCGCTTCAGGCGTCAGGACAGCGCCTTCCGCAACTGGATCACGCGGGACGGCAGCCCCGGGCCGAGCGGCGACGGCGGCTTCGAGGCCGAAGCCGGGCGCTATCACCTCTACGTCAGCCTGGCCTGCCCCTGGGCGCATCGCACCCTGATCTTCCGCAAGCTGAAGGGTCTGGAGCGGGTGATCTCCACCTCGACGGTGCACTATCACATGGCAGAGAACGGCTGGGAGTTCCGCCCGACCGATAGCGACAACCAGGGCGCTGGCGGCACCTCCGGCTATCCCGCCGGCGATCCGCTCCACGGCTTCGACTTCGCGCACCAGCTCTACACCAAGGCCAAGCCGGACTATAGCGGCCGGGTCACCGTCCCCATCCTCTGGGACAAGCAACGCCGGACCATCGTCAGCAACGAGTCGGCGGAGATCATCCGCATGCTCAACGCGGCCTTCAGCGAGATCGGCGACGCCTCCGCGCCGGACTTCTATCCGGAAGCGCTGCGCGGCGAGATCGACGCGGTCAACGCCCAGGTTTACGACCGGATCAACAACGGCGTCTATAAGGCGGGCTTCGCGACCGAACAGTCTGTCTACGAGGAAGCTTTCGAAGCGCTTTTCGCCTGCCTGGACGGGCTCGAGGCGCGGCTTGCCCGCAACCGCTACCTGGTTGGGGAGACCCTGACCGAAGCCGACTGGCGCCTCTTCACCACGCTGGTGCGCTTCGACCCGGTCTACGTCGGACACTTCAAGTGCAACCGCGACCGCCTGGTCGACTTCCCCAATCTCTGGGCTTACACCCGTGAACTCTTCCAGGTGCCGGGCGTCGCCGAAACCGTGAACTTCACGCATATCAAGCGGCACTACTACGGCAGCCACGCGACAGTGAACCCGACCGGCGTCGTGCCGTCCGGCCTGCGGATCGATTTCATGGCCCCCCACGACCGCGACCGTTTGAGCCGAGCGGCCGAATAGGGCGCCTGCAGAGGGCCGTAGGCCGGATAGCGGTCGCTTGAGCCCGCTTCCTGGCACCCGTGGTTGCATTGAACTAGACCTACGAACAAGATGCCACGGGCGGCACAGCGCGAAGAAGGCGTGACGGTCGTCTTTTTGCCCCCTTTTCCCCTCGCTTCGGCGCTACCGGGACAAGGTTGGGGAACAGGCGGCGGCAGGGCTTGTCGGGCCAGCTCGCGGACTGCTACCCAGCGCCGCTACCCTCGGCGACCTGCCGATCATTCTCGAGGTTCGACCGGATCGTGTTTGCCCGCCTGGCGTTCTGTGCCTTTGCCCTTTTCGTCCTGCTTACGCCGCTCTCCGCTCTGGCGGAGCAGCAAGCCCGTTCCTTCGACGAAATCAGCGCATCCTGGCATGAAACCCTGGATGCGGTCCGCGAGGAGCTCAGCGGCACGCCGCCGTCACCCACGCGCACCACCGAACTGCAGAACGACCTCAATGCGCTGATCGCCGAAGCCGACGCGGCGGAGCGACGGGCGCAGAACGCGCTGACGCCGCTCGGTCAGGAACGGGAGGCGCTGGGTCCGCCCCCAGCCGAGGGAGAGCCCGAAGAGCGGCCCGAGATCACCGAGGCGCGCCAGAACATCCAGGAAAGAATTGCGGTCTTCGAGTCCCGGCTGCGTCAGGCGCAGCTAGCGGAAACGCAGGCCAACGTGCTGCTGCGGGACATCAGCCGCGCTCAGCAGGAGGAGTTGACGGCCGAGCTGCTGACGCTCTTCCCCAGCCCGCTGGAGCCGCAGACCTGGCTCGATGCCTTCGGAGAGGCGGTCACGGTGGTCGGCCACGCTCTGGCCGCGCCGCTGGAATGGTACGGCCAGGCGCCGGCGCTCACGAGCCGGCCCGGCCCCTACTTCCTGGCGTTGCTGGCCTTCCTGCTCGCCGGCGTCCTCGCCTGGCCGGTGCGGCTCTTCCTGAAGGGCCGCTTCGGCCGCGATCCGGCCATCTCCGATCCCTCCTACACCCGACGGCTTCTAGCCGTCGTGGTCGACGGCGCCGCCGACGCGCTGCTGCCCTTGCTGGCGCTGGCGGCCTTGGCCGGTGCCTTGATCGGCCAGGGGCTGCTGACCGGCCACTTTGCCGAGCTGATCGATTCGGGATTGCGCGCCCTGGCCTTCTTCCTGCTGGTCGCCGGCCTGGCACGCGCGGCGCTCTCACCGAAGCTGCCGGCCTGGCGCATCGTCCCGACCTCGCCCGACGGGGCCGTCGCCCTGGCGAACGGCATCACGGCCTTCGCGGCGGCGAACGCCCTCTTCACCTTCGGCTGGGACACCATCGGCATCACGATGTCGCCGATGCCGGAGGCTCTGGCCTCGGTCTTCCTGCTGATCGCCATCACCGTCGTGACGATCCTCCTGATGGGCCTGCTGCCATCCCGCTTCTGGCCGGAGGCGAAGGGCATCGGCAGCAGCTACTGGCCCGCCGCCCGTCTGCTGATCTGGCTGCTGCTGGCGGCCGCCCCGCTGACGGCACTTGCAGGCTATGCCTTCATGGGCGGTTTCCTGCTGTCCCGCCTGATGTTCTTCGCCTTGCTGCTGGGCGGACTGCTGCTGCTCCGCGCGATCCTGCGTGAGGGGCTGGAACAACTCCTGACACCGGAGGGCGGTTGGTTCGAGGGGGTCACGCGCTCGAGCGGTCTCAGCGAACAGGGCGCGCGGGTCCTGTTGTTCTGGGTCTCGCTGGCGATCGACGCCGCGCTGGTGCTCGGCAGCCTCTACATGCTGCTGAACCTGCTCGGCGTCCCCTCCGCTCTGCTGAATCTCTGGACCCGCGAGATCGTCACAGGCTTCGAGATCGGCGGCCTGACCATTTCGCCGCTCGATTTCGTCCTGGCGGTGATCGTCTTCCTGCTGGCCCTGGCCACCACCGGCATAGTGAAACGGCTGCTGTCCGACCGGTTGCTGCCGCAGACCCGGCTCGACATCGGCGTGCGCCACTCCATCGTCGCCGCCAGCGGTTACGTCGGCGTGATCCTGGCCCTGCTGTTGGGCGTCGCCGCCCTCGGGCTCGACCTCTCCAACATCGCGATCATCGCCGGCGCCCTCTCGGTCGGCATCGGCTTCGGCCTGCGCGAGGTGGTCAACAACTTCGTCTCCGGCCTGCTGCTGCTGATCGAACGCCCGGTCAAGGTGGGCGACTGGATCGTCACCGCCGGCCACGAGGGCATGGTCAAGCATATCTCCGTGCGCGCCACCGAGATCGAGACCTTCGACCGCGCCTCGGTGATCCTGCCGAACAGCGAGCTGGTCACCCAGCCGGTGACCAACTGGACCCACAAGAACCGCGTCGCGCGTACCACCGTGAAGGTCGGGGTCGCCTACGGCTCCGATACCCAGCTCGTCCACGACCTGCTGCTCTCCTGCGCTCAGGAACATCCCGACGTGCTGGATACGCCGGCTGCCTATGTCCTTTTCCGCAACTTCGGCGACTCGGCCCTGGAGTTCGAGCTGCGGGCCTACGTGCGCGACACCGACTACTACCTGAGGGTCGGCAGCGACCTGCACTTCGCGGTCGACCGGGTCTTTCGCGAACACAAGATCTCGATCCCCTTCCCCCAGCGCGACCTGCACATCGTCACCGCGCCGGGCCAGGCCATCGCGCCCGGGTCCGGACCCGCCGCCGCGATGGCGCCGCGCGGCGGCGAGGTCGGCCCCGAAGGGGGGTCGGACGGCGGGGGGTCGGACGGGGGCGACCGCTAAGCGAACCGCGACCGGGATCGCAGGCTCTAAAGGTCGAACGCCGCGACCAGCGGTGCGTGGAAGGAGCCGCGCTCGGCACCCGCCGACTGAGCGCAGTCATCGACCAAGTGCGCGTTCAGGCTGTCGATGCCTCGATAGCCGGCGAAGAGCGCCGGGCTGACCAGGATATGATCGACCATCAGCGCCTGGCCGGCGTGACGCAGGGAGAAGCGGCGCTCGGGCGACAGGCCGGGATCGAGGGTCACCAGGGCGCGCCCGGCACTTTCCGCCAAGCCCGTCTTGGCCGGCGGTGCCGCCAGGACCTCCAGCGCGGCGGCCTCCCCCTCCGCGTTGAAGTCGCCGCAGACGGCGATCAGGGCCTCGGGCTCGGCGTCGAAGATCCGTTCCACCAGCAGCCGCGCCTCCAGCGCCTGAGCGCTGCGCAGCAGCGACGCGTGGTAGAGGCCCTCCGCCCAGGCCGCCGTGTCGCGCCAGGTGCCCTCGCGTTTGCCGCCTGGAAAGGCGGCGGCCAGAGGTGCGCGCAGATGCAGATTGAGCAGGTGCAGCATCCGTCCGTCGGCCAGCTCCAACTCGGCGAACAGCAGCGGACGGTCGAAGTTTCGCGTCACCTGCACGCCCTCCCGTCCGATCAGCGGCAAGTCGAGCGGCGGCACGAAGGCATGGTGCAAGGACTGCCAACTCCGGATCGGCAGACGGCTCAGAATCGCCAGGTTATGGCGGTCGGCCAGGTGCGTCCCGGTGACGCCCAGCGACAGGCACCGCGCCGCTTCGGCATAGGGCGTCCCGGCGATCAGGGCCTCCAACCCCTCGGGTTGGCGCGGCCGCTTGTCGCGCGAGACGGCATTCACTTCCTGCAGGCAGACCACCTCGGCCTCCAGGGCCAGCAGCAGCGGGCGCAGGGCCGACAGCCGCGGCGCCAGCGGCGGCCCGCCGCGGTCGCCGTCGCCGAGACTCTCCAGGTTGAAGGTGGCCAGCCGAAAGCTCGTGCTCATGGGATGCGACTATGCCACTACAGGGCCGCTCCCTGGAAACCGAAGAGTAGCCTGCCTATCTGCGAAAGTAGATGGTTTCGAGCCTGAACCTATCGTTTTTCAACCGGCCCTTTCGGGGCGCGAAGAATGACCTTGGTGCACATCTGCCATCGCGATGACGAGCCGGACCTCGGCACCGTTCTCGAGAACTGCTGGCATCTGCTGCAGGTCGGGGTGAGCGACCGCAAGCACGGCTTTCATCTGCCGGTCCTGGCGACCTCCACGCCCGACGAAGGGCCGGACGCCCGCAGTGTCGTGCTGCGCGGGGTCGACCGGAGACACCACCTGCTGCGCGTCCACAGCGACGCACGCAGCGCCAAGATCCGCCAGATCGGGACGGACCCGCGCGTCAGTTTCCTGTTCTACGATGCGGCCGAGGAAACTCAGCTCCGCGTTCAGGCCCTCGCCAAGGTCCATCGGGAGGCGGACGCCGCCGCGGACGCGGCTTGGCAGGGCACCCGGCTGTTCAGCCGCCGCTGTTACATGACCCACCAGCCGCCCGGCCGCCCGACCGAGACACCGACATCGGGCCTGCCCGCCGCCCTGGCCGACCGCAGCCCGACGGAGGAAGAGAGCCTGGCCGGACGCCGAAACTTCACCGTCGTGCTCTGCCAGATCCGCCGGCTGGACTGGCTCTACCTCAGCCATCAGGGCCACCGCGCCGCCCGCTTCACCTGGGACGACGCCGGCAACCTGACCGAGACCTGGGTACAGCCCTAGCCTCGCGCCCAAGCGATCGATAGCCGGACCGTGACTGCGGCAGCGATGCGGCGCGCCGTGTCGATACCTGTGGACTCCCCGTACTGCCCAATCACCCGATTGCGGACACCCCCCCCCGCGCCGAACCTGTGCGATTGTCAGCTTTCATACAGGGTGAGACTTCCTGCAATAGTACTCTATAAAGGGTTTGCAATCGGCGACGCGGCGACTGATCTTCCGGAAGAACGTGGAACTCCATCTCTGAGACAAGCGACCCTCTCGTAACCTGCTTCACGGCGGCACAGTGAGCCGTGCGAGCCCCGATATCCCTCGGAGTGGGGCTTTGAAAACGCCGGACAGGCCGTCTCACGCCCAACCGTAGGCGTCGCTCTCCGTACCAACTCGGTGAGGCATTTAAATCGGGAACCTGGAAGAGTCCCATCTGCCTTCGACCGTGCAGCGGCCTCGGATTGGCCTTCACACCGCGATGAGCGCTCCCGCTCGTACTGCCCCCGACGGCGCCTGGACGCACCCTTTCCGCCCTCATGTTGCGCTGCAGCGAAGACCCTGTATGCTCGCCGTCCCTCCTGGATCCAAAGGAGTTTTCAGAACCAATGAACGTACAAGACATTCTTGGCGGCGAGGCCAAACCGGTCGAGACCGCCGAAGAGCTGTCTTCGATCGCCTTCAGTTTCATGGCGTCGAAAGCGCTGTTCGCAGGGCTGCACATCGAGCTTTTCACGGCCTTGGCGGACGGTGCCAAGACCGTCGAGGAACTGGCCGAGGCGACGGGCGTCCCCGTCAATCGGATCGGAATGCTGACCACGGCGCTGGTCAGCATCGGTCTCCTGATCTATGCCGACAAGACGCGCTTGCAGAACTCGCCAGCGGCCGAAAGCTTCCTTTCGCGTCAGTCGAAATACGATTTCGGCGACTATCTGCGCTACCAGATCGACCAGCAGATGTACCCTTTCCTGCTGCAGTTGAACGCCGTGATGCAGGACCAGTTGCCGGACGAGGCCATCGCGTCGTACCGCCACTGGATGGCGGACGAGGAGCAGGCCTCGGTCTATTCCGAAAGCCAGCATGCCGGCTCTCTGGGACCGGGCCGCACGCTGGCCCGGATTGTCGATCTGGCCGGCACGACATCCCTATTGGACGTCGGTGGCGGCACGGGTGCGGTGACCATCAGCCTCTGCAAGGCCTACGAGCAGCTGCACGCCACGATTATCGACTTTCCGAACGTGGCCGAGATCGGCTGGCGCTTCATCTCCGAAGCCGGGCTGGTCGACCGCGTCCGCTATATCCCCGGAAATGCGATCGAGGTGCAGTGGCCCGGCAACCAGGATGCGATCCTGATGTCCTATCTCATGAGCGGCGTGCCCGGGGGTGCGGTGGAAAGCCTACTGCGCAACGCCTTCGCCGCCCTGGCGCCGGCCGGCAAATTGATGGTGCACGACTTCATGGTCGAGGACGACCGCCGCGGCCCGGCGCTGGCCGCGCTCTGGCAGCTTCAGCATATGGCCTTTACGCCAGATGCGCGCTCGCTGTCGGTCGGCTGGCTAACCCGGATGGGTCAGGAGATCGGATTTAAGGTGAGCCAGACCTGCGAGCTTATCCCGGCCATGACCAAGCTGGTCGTCCTCCAAAAGCCTGCCTGACGCCCGGGGACAACCCAAGGCCTTGGCGACGCCTCAGGGTCCACCCAGCCAGTCCCCGCAGCCGATTCCCGAAGACCCTAACCCTCTACGCCCGCCAGCGCCGGCCGCAGATCGCGCTCGAACAGCTCCAGCAACGGCAGGATCTTCTCGCCATTGCAGCTCTGGCTCGGAAGCATCTCGCGCACCTCGGTCTCGGCCTCGACGACCAGACGCAGACGCTTCGCGCCGATCCGGTTTTCCACCGCCGCGTTGACGACGTCCATCATCGCCTGCTGCTCCGACTGGCCGAAGGTGACCTCGTAGCAGGACTCGGCGGCGGCTATGGCCTTCTGATAGCGCAGGAAGATCCCCTCGGCCTCCTGGTCGGTCAGGGCCGCGGCTGGGCCGGCCAGCGCGAAGGCCAGAGCCAGCAGCGCGGCGGCAGAGGTTGCGGCAGAGAGGATCGGCATTCGAAAAACTCCTGGTCGCTCGTCCGTCTTCGATGGCTCACTTAGAGCAGATCGGACGCCTCCTCACAAACGCCAGTCGCAGTTTCCGGAAGCGGCGCGGCCTCATCCCGAGAGGTGGGGATCTTGCCTGAACGCCCGCGCGATGTAGTCGACGAAGGCTGTCACCTTGGGCGGCGCGAAGCGGCGCGGCGGCGAGACGATATGGATCGGCAGCGCCTGCGGCTCGTAGTCCTCCAGCAGGCACAGCAGCCGCCCGCGTCGCAGATCGTCGCCGGCGAGCCAAAGCGGCATCAGTCCGACCCCCAGGCCCGCCAGCACCGCGCCCAGCATGGCAACGGAATTATCGGCCCGGACCCGGCCACGCACCCGCACGGCCGGCGCCGTGCCGTCGGGCCCTGCGTAAGGCCACTCGGAACCGGACGTCAGCCGCGTGTAGAGCACGCAGTCGTGCCGGGCCAAATCCTCGGGCCGCCCGGGCCGGCCGAAGGCCTCGACATAGGCCGGACTGGCTACCGTGACCCGCCGCGCAGACCCGACGGAGCGCGCCATCAGCCGCGAGTCCTTCAGCGCACCCAGACGGATCACCAGATCGACACCCTGCTCGACGGGATCGAGAAAAGCGTCCGACATCGCGAGATCGACGGAGAGGGCGGGAAAGCGCGAGAGAAACGCCGGCAGGCGCGGCACGAGCTGGACCTGCCCGAAGGACACGGGACAGCCGATCCGCAGCAGACCTTCGGGAGACTTCGACCCGCGCGCCGCCGCCTCGGCGGCCTCCAGGCCGTCGAGCGCCGCCTTGGCCGCCTCGTAGTAGCGCGCGCCCTCCTCCGTTACCGAGAGCGACCGGGTGGTCCGCACCAGAAGCTGGACGCCCAGATGGGCCTCGAGCGCCGCGATCTGCTTCGAGACGGTGGGCTGCGTGGTGTTCCCTTCCCGCGCGACCTCGGTGAAGCTGCCGGTGTCGACGGCGCGGAGAAAGCTCCGCATGGCGGCGATGCGGTCCATAACTCATTCCATAACCGAATGAAACATAGGCGAGCAAGCGGCGTTTTACTTCGGAGTGGCGAGGAATAATGTCTGCGCAAAGGACACAACGGAGACCTGGAAAGGATAGCCGCCTTGAGCCCCAAAGCCTCACAAGCCGCAGCTCCGACAGCAAGCCGCGCTCCGACTGCACGCCGCGCTCTGGTCGTCGGCGGATCCCTCGGCGGCCTCTTCGCCGGAGCCCTGCTGAAGCAGGCCGGCTGGACCGTCGACATCTACGAACGCTCCTCCCACGGCCTGGACAGCCGGGGCGGCGGCATTGTCTTGCAGCCCGATGTCGTCGAGGCCTTCCGTCAGGCCGGCGCGGAAGTCGAGACGATGGATCTGGGCGTGCGGTCGCGCGAGCGTAAAGTGTTCCGGCGCGACGGTTCGCTCCAGGACCGGCAGGTGGCGCCGCAGACCCAGACCTCCTGGTCGCTGATCTACACCACGATGAAGCGGGCCTTCGGCGAGGCGCACTATCGCCAAGGCAAGACCCTGGTCGGGCTGCGGCAGGACGAGGCCGGCAAAACCGTCACGGCCCGCTTCGAGGACGGCACGGAGGAGACTGGCGATCTGCTGGTCGGCGCCGACGGCAACGGCTCCACGGTGCGGCGCCTGCTCTGGCCGGAGGCGGAGCCGGCCTACGCCGGCTATCTCGCCTGGCGCGGCCTGGTGCCGGAGGACGAGATGCCGCCGGCCGCCCGCGACGGACTGCACGGCGACTTCGGCTTCGCCAACACCAAGGGGTCGCACATCCTGGGCTATCTGGTGCCGGGCGAGAACAACGATACCCGCTCCGGCCACCGCCTCTACAACTGGGTCTGGTACCGGGTGGCGGACGACGCCGCGCTGCGGGACATCATGACTGATCGGGAGGGCCGCTACCGGGGCTTCTCCCTGCCCGAGGGCCGGCTGGCCGACCGGTGGCGCGACCATGTCCACCGGGAAGCGGGCGAGCTGTTGCCCCCTGCCTTCCGCGAGGTCGTGCGGGCGACGCGGGAGCCCTTCGCCCAGGCGATCCGGGATCTGGCGGTCGAGCGGATGGTGCGGGGCCGCGTGATCCTGCTGGGCGACGCCGCTTTCATTCCGCGCCCGCACACGGCGGCCAGCACGGCGAAGGCCGCGGCCAACGCCCTGACTCTGGCCGACGCCTTGCGGCGCTGCCCGGACGACATCGACGAAGCGCTGGAGCGCTGGGAGCCCCGGCAACTCGCCCTCGGCCAGCGCCTCCGGGACCAGGGCCGCCGAAGCGGCGACCACCTCCTGTTCAACCGCTAGAGTAGGATTCACGTCTCAGGCGGAAGCGAAGCGCTTCCGCCTGAGACGATCGCGCTCTAGACGGCCGCTAAAAGGACGAGTTCGGCTGGGTCAGGAAGTCGGCTTCCTCGGCCGTGGTCTCGCGGCCCAGGGCGGCGTTGCGGTGGGGAAAGCGGCCGAAGCGCTGCACGATCTCACGATGCCGCTCGGCATAGACCAGACAGTCGGGGTCCTCATCGAGTTGGCCGAACAGCTCCACCGACAGGTTCTGGTCGGCCAGGACCTCGCTGTGCTGCAGCGGCAGGTAGAGAAACAGCCGCCGGTCCTGAGCGAGATCGCGGTCCAGGCCCGCCGTCACCGCCTGGCGCGTCAGCGCCCGCGCGCGCGGATCCAGGGCATAGGCCTCAGGACTGTCCCGGAAGAGGTTGCGCGGCGCCTGATCGAACAGCAGCACCAGAGCCAGCGCGCCCCGCGCCGTCGCCGGCCAATGGCCGAAGGCGCCGGCGCGCGCCCTTTCCAATAGAGGTCCGAGGACGCGCGCCACCTCCGTGTCGAAGTCCGGATCCTTGACGAACCACTTCGGTGCGACCGCCTCCGAGAAGCAGAAATCCAGTACCGCGTCGATCTCGTCCATGCCGCCCTGCTCTCCCGCCCGACCCGCTCGCCCAAACCGGCATCTTTCTGCTACAAGCACCGGCAATGAACAAGATCCTCACCGGCAAAGGCTCTGAAGCTCCGCGACCCGTCGCCGGCACCGCGCTGGCCTTCGGCGCCCTTGCGACTCTGGCACTGGCGCTGGCTCCGCTGGCGGCCATGGCGCAGCAGCTCCCGCTGGTCTCCCGCGAGCTGCAGTTCCACACCACGCCGGCCGAGCGCGCGCAGGAGCAACAGGGGTCCTCGACAGTCTCGATCCCGCGAGTCGATCTCAGCAATCTGCCGCGCGTGCCTCTGCCCGCCGGCGCCACGATCCTGCCGCCTCAGATCGACTCCACGACGGGGCTCTATCGCGATCCGGCCGGAGAGCGCGGCCCGGGCGGCGCGCGCGGGATCGTCCTGCCGGACGCCCCCGCGCAGCAGCCGGAGGAGAGCTTGCCGCGCCTGGTGGCGGGACAGGTCTATATCCCGCCCTGGTTCGACGACATCCGCAACGTGCGCGGCGGCCGCGGCCCCGTCGAGGTGCCGCGCGACGAGGGCGTGCGCCCCGGGGACCTGATGCTTACGCCCCCCGCGGCACCGGGGGAAGCCTTGCCGGAGGAGGCGCCGACCGCGCCGCAGCGAAGCGCTGCGCCGCAGAACCGGTTTGCCCCAAATCCACTCGGCACAAGTCCACTCGGCCCGACCGCGCAACAGGACCTGACGCAAGGCGAGCGGCCGGGCGAGCAACCGGCGGCCGGCCTGCCAACGCCGCAAGCCGTTCCGACACAAGCTCGTGTCGTCCCGGCTTCGCCCCAGGTCGTTCCGCCCGCACCCGCGCAGCCGGCGACTCTCAACCGGGTGGTACCCAGCCAGGGGCAAGCGGAACCGGCCAGCCCGATCCCCTTGGTCAGCCGCAAGCTGAACTTCCAATACTGATCGCCGCAGGCGCGGCGCCGCATCGAACGCTATTCGAACAGCAAGCTGACACCCTCGTAGGAGCTGCCGGCGGCCGCTGCCAGGGTGGAGAAGAACCTGCGTCCCAAGCGCTCGGCGACCGCCTGCCCCTCGCGCGACGCCTCCATGGTCAGCAGGCTGTCGAGGTAGGATTCGGACAGGGCGATCACCGCGACGTAGCGATCCGGCGAGCTGCAGGCATGAAAGCCCCTTACGATATCCAGCCCGCCGACAAGCGTGGCATCCAACGTGCCCGATCCGACACGGGCTCGGCAATCGTCGGCGAAGGCCTCCGCCAGCAATCGGAACGTTAAGGTGGCGTCCGGTTCCCGCATGTCTGTCGGAAATTCGAGGTAGGTTCCAGGAATGCCCTCCACCACGAAATCGAGGTAGGCGTCGTTGGCTCCCGGCCGATGGACGCGGGCCGAACCGCCCCCGCTGGCAGCAACCAGAAACTCCTTCAACTTCTGCGGCGTCAGCGCGAAATCGCGGTAAGTCCAGTCGTCCGGGTCCAACGGCGCTTCAGGGGCTCCCGGGGCAACCGGACCGAAGGGGTTCGCCGTACCTTCGCCGGGCCCTTCCCCCGGACCGCCGAAGGGGTTCAAGCTGCCGGCATAGAGCCTTCGCTCCACACAGCGCTCCAGCAGACTCAGCGCCTTCATCGTGCCCTCGAGCTTGAAGCCGAAGCTCTCGTGGCGCGCATCCATGCCCAGAAAGCGACCTTGCTTCAAACTGCGCAGCGCGTCGGCATCGTCGCCGATCGGGATCGTCAACTCGGCCTCGCCGGTGACGAGACCTGGCAGCTGCCGTTGCCAGGACTGATCGACGCGGAGAGTCAGCTGGTACTGCTCGCCCAAGGGCAGTCGCCAACCCGGTTTGCCCAACATCAGGTAAAGACCCGCGTCGTCCATTAGGAAAACGAGCGTGATGTCGCTGTTGTAGGTCGCGCCGAGACTGCAGTGGCTGAACCGGCCGTCGTCCTCCGCATAGGCGCCGCCGACCCAGCCGGCGACCTCGAAACTCTCGAGCTTTTCCGCCTTCGCCACACGCGGCCCCAGGGCCAGCAGCAAGGCAACGGTCAGCGCTATGGCGGCGGCGAGTCGAAGGCTCAACATGTCCGTGGCTCCTGCCCGGTTGCTGGATGCGAAGCCATAGTCTGAACGCCCGCCCGCAGGGCCGGCCTTGACCTATCTCATGCTAAACGTGCAAAGCCCGGCAGTCGGCAGCCTGGAATTGTCGAATTCTACGACAGATCCATCCCCGGAACGCCGCCTTCGCCAATCGCCGCACGACAGTGCTCGGCGAAGGCGGCGGAGAGCCGCGAGGGTTGCAGGCTCTCGGCCCGAGCCAGGCCGAAGCGGAGCGGCGGAGGGTCGCCGGCCAAGGGCAGCCGCACCAGCGGCCGGCCGTCCAGCGCCGCGCCGGCGCGGGGCCGCGCGTTGGCGATGCTGTAGCCGAAGCCGTTGGCGACCAGGCCGCGCACCACCTCCTGCTGGGCCGAGCGTTGGGCGATCTGCGGCTCCAAACCTTCGCGCAGGAAGAGGGAAAGGAAGTACTCCCGGCTGAGCGGCAGGTCGAGCAGCACCAGTTTCTCCTCGGCCAGCTCCGCCAGGCTCAGCTCGGACCGTCCCGCCAGGGGATGCGCCGCCGGCAGGAGGACATGCGGCGGTAGCTCCGCCAAAGGCGTGAAGATCAGGTCCTCGGGCATCTGCAAGTCGTAGGTCAGGGCCAGGTCCAGTTCGACCCGCCGCAACGCCGCGACCAGGCGCTCCTGATCCGCCTCGAACAGCGCGATCTCCGCCCCGGGCACGCGCGCCGCGAAGCCCTGCATCAGTTCCGGCAGGATCATCGGCGCCAGTGTGACGAAGCAGCCGAGGGCCAGGCGGCCGCCCAGCTGCTCGTTGAGTTCGGCGGCGACGGCATGCAGCCCCTCGGCCCGCTCCAGCAGCAGCCGCGCCTCGTGCAGCAGGCGGCGGCCCGCCGGCGTCAGCGACAGCCCTTGGGCGTGGTGGCGCACGAAGAGCTGCAGACCCAGCTCGCGCTCGAGATGGGCGATGGCCGCCGAGATGGAGGGCTGGGAGATGGCGATGGCCTCAGCCGCACCCCGGATGCTGCCGGCCTCGCCGGCGGCGACGAAGTACTCCAACTGGCGGAAGGTGAAGCGCATGGCGCGGGCGGCGCTCAGCCCTCGCCCGGCACGCCGTAGCCGGGCGCGGCGGACGGGTCGAGCGCGCGCGTCACGTAGTCGTCAAGCTGCGGTGCGTAGCGCCGCCAGAGCGCGGCCAGAGCGGCGATGGGCTCCTCGTCCCGCCAGTCGATTCGCAGATCGGCGACCGGCCAGGGCACGTCGCGCACCAGCAGCAGGCCGGCGGAGTGGACCGGCCCCGCTTCCCCGCCCGCCACCAATCCGGCCTGCAGCGCGGCGATCAGCCGGTCGCCCAGCGGGTCGCGCGCGGCCGTGGCGAAGGCCTGGAGCATCGCCTCGGGAACCTCGGGATTGGCCAGCAGGTTGCCGGCGCAAACGGCCCCCGCGCCTTCCGCCACCGCATGGACACCCAGGGTCTGGAGGCCGGACCAATGGGCCGTGCCACCCTTGGCATCCACCAGCGTGAGCTGGCGATGCTCGATCCCGGGGCTAGAGTCCAGCAGCGCGTCGCAGGCTTGACGCGCCGAGGCGCCGAGCGCCATCAATTCGAGCCCGCGCGGACCGAGGCGCGGGTCGGTGACGTTCTGGCTGGCGACGGCTCCGACACCGGCACGGGCATGGGCGCAGCGCGCCGCGACGGCGGGCGAGGAGGACGTGACGGCCAGGCCGAACTGGCCGGTCGCCGGACAGCGCGCGGCGATCGAGAAGGTCACGGCCCAACTGCCCTGTCGCCATCATCGCTTCCGTCCGGAATCACGGCGGTGACGTCGATCTCGACCAGCCACTCGGGCCGCGCCAGGGCCTGGACCACCAGACCGGTGGAGACGGGATAGACGCCGCGCAGCCAACTGCCGACGACCTGGTAGACCGGCTCGCGGTAGCGCGGGTCGGTCAGATAGATGACGATCTTGCAGACATGGCTCAGGTCGCTGCCGGCCTCGCGCAGAAGCTGCGCGATGTTGGCCATGGCCTGTTCCGCCTGCCCGGCCGGATCGCCGACCGCGACCGAGGCGCTGTCCTCCAGGCCCTGGCCGACCTGGCCGCGCAGGTAGAGCGTCGTGCCGCGCGCCGCCACCACCTGGCTGAGATCGTTGTCGAGCTTCTGATCCGGGTAGGTATCGCGGGTGTTGAAGGGCCGCAGGCGGCGGTGGGCCGGGGCCGTCTGCCCGCCCTCGAGCCGGGCCGGCGTGCCGTAGGCGCGGTCGGTGTAGAGCAGCGGCCGGCCTGGCGCTTCGCCCGCCGCCTCGCCGGGTTCCGGCGCGACGGCCTGGACCGCGCCGAAAAAGACGTGATGGGTGCCGACCGCCTGCTCCTGTAACAGGCGGCAGTCGAAGGCGACCAGCCGGTCCTCGGCCAGCGGCGCTCCGGTCGCGAGCGTGGTCCAGAGCGCGCAGGAGAACTTGTCGCCGTCGACCGTCTTGATCCGCCCCGCGAAGACGTCGGAAACGCCCGACTGCGCGTCCCGCAGCAGGTTGACGCAGAAGACGCCGTTGGCGCGGATCGCCGCGGCGGCCGGGCTGTCGCGATGGACGCAGACCAGCAGCACCGGCTGCGGCCCGTCGGCCGAGACCGACGACATGGCGGAGACCGTCACGCCGGCGCGGCCAGCCGGTCCGTCGGTGGTCACCACGCTGACCGTGGTGGCAACCCGGCTCATGCCCTCCAGGAAACGGAGGCGCAGGTCCGGATCGTTCGTCTCGTTCTGTTCGGCCAGGCCCATGCCCTCTTACCTGCTCATCCCATGACTCTATTCGGCGGCGTTCTGCCTGCCGGGGTCTTTCTTGGCACCCAGAACACGGTCGGACAAGCCGGCGGCGTCCTTGGCGAAGGCCAGCGGGCCGTCCCAGTCGAAGCTGCGGTAGACCGCCGCCAGGTGATTGAAGGGCGGCGACTGGGCGAAGAGCTGGAAGGTCAGCCGATGCCCGGCGTAGTCGGAATTCAGCAGGTCGCGGGCGAAGGCCAGCAGCTTGCGCCGATCGTCGGCGATCCAGTTTTCGTTGACCGTGTAGAACTTTTCCAGCCAGGGCTTGGTCGCAGGATTGTCGAAGTCGGCCTTGTTCGGCGTCACGCAGACCTGCCCGCCGCAGAGTTCGCGAGCGATGTGCATCATCTCGTGCAACTGCGAACAGGCCAGCACCCGGCCGCTGTAGAGCAGCGACTGGTTGGGCATCAGCAGGCCGGCGGGGCTCGGCTCGGCCAGGGCGATGGCCGCCGTCAGGTGGGCGTTGATGCCCTCCCGATAGACCGCGAGCTGGGACAGCTTCTCCTGCACCGCCTGCTGTTTGTCCAGGCCGGTCTGGCGCGCGTTGAACAGTGCCGCCCCGATCATCAGGTCGGCCAGGCGCAGGTTGCGTTGCACGAAGGCGAAGGCCGAATAGCGGTGCAGGGTGGCGCGGATGAAGGTCGCCGCCTTGGTGTGGCGGTAGAACAGCACGTTCTCCCAGGGGATCAGCACGTCGTCGAAGACCACCAGCGTGTCCACCTCGTCGAAGCGGTTGGCCAGGGGATAGTCGTCGGGCGAGGCGCGGCCGGCGAAGCCCTCGCGGCAGATGAACTTCAGGCCGGGCGAGCCCAGGTCGCAGACGAAGCCGACGGCGTAGTCGGACAGGGCCGCGTCGCCCCAGTTGGCGATGGTCGGTTTGGTGAAGGCCTGGTTGGCGTAGGCCGCCGCCGTCTCGTACTTGGCGCCGCGCACCACGATCCCCGCGTCGCTTTCCCGCACCACATGCAGCAGCATGTCCGGGTCCTGGTCCTGCGGTCGCTTCGAGCGGTCGCCCTTGGGATCGGTGTTGGCGGAGACGTGGAAGGGATCGCCCGTGATCACCTGCTCCACGTGCCGGCGAATGTTGGCCGAGAACTGCGGATCGACCTCGTTCAGCACCTCCTGGCCGTCGTAGAGGCTCCAGACCTCGCCCACCGTCTCGTCGCCGACGCGGGTGACGATGCCGCCCACCGTTTCCAGCACGCTATCGGTGGCCCGGCGCTTGTCCCACCAGTCCTGCTGGGTGACGGGAAGCTTGTTGCCGATGGCATGGCGTTCGCCTCCGGCCTCTTCCGCATAGGTCATGACCTCGCGCGTCTCGGGCGCATGGGCCATGTCGTAGATGCGCGCGCGGATCTCGACCAGCGGCTTGAACATGGGATGGCTGGGCACGTCGCGCACCCGCTCACCGCCGATATAGACCTCGCGGCCGTCGCGGATCGACTCGATGTACTGCTCGCCGGTGCGGATCATGACGGGTCTCCCGGAGGCCGGAGGCGGCGGGTGTGCCATAGGATGGGGTGCTCCCAGTGTGACTCCGGCAGCATCTTCGGCAAAATATCTCTTTTGATCATCTTGGATCGGAAAATCCGAAGACTGTGGGCCGCAAGTCCTGAGCGAGGGCTGCCTTTCACGAAGCGTGGACGGCATCGGGATGTCGTTCACGGCCTTTTCCACCGCTTTTGCGCAAGGGAGCTTGCGGGGAACCGGCGGCGGCGTGGTACCGGGACCCGCATGCAAGTCCGCCACCAAACAGATCGCCCCCTGTCCGACCCCCGCTCCGCTCGCGGGACCGAGACCGCCCTCGCCATCGACGCCCAGGGTCTCGGCAAGCGCTTCGGCACGCTGCAGGCGCTTCGGGATTTTTCGCTGGTTTTGCGGCCGGGCGAGGCACTGGGGCTGATCGGAACCAACGGCGCCGGCAAGTCGACGGTCCTGAAGCTGCTGCAGGGGCTGCGCAGCCCGGACAGCGGCGGCGGCCGGATCTTCGGGCATCCTCTGGGCAGCCATGCGGCCAAGCAGCTTGTGGGGATCACGCCGCAAAACGCCGATTTTCCCGAGCAGATCACCCCGCGCGAGCTGCTGGGCTATGCGGCCGGGCATTTCACCCGACCGAAGCCGATGGCGGAGCTGATCGCGGCCTTCGGCCTGGACCGCTTGATCGACCGCCGCATGGGCGGCTTTTCGGGCGGCGAGAAGCGCCGCGTGGCGCTGGCGCTCGCCTTCGTTGGCAACCCGTCGCTGGTGTTTCTGGACGAACCGACCTCCGGCCTCGACACGGTTGGGCAGGACCTCTTCCGGGCCTACGCGCGGGCCTATGCGGACGCCGGCGGCAGCCTCCTGCTCACCTCCCACCACTGGGACGAGATCGAACAGGTCTGCGACCGGATCGTGATGATCGACCGGGGCCGGCAGATCCTGGAAGGCACGCTGCGGGACATCCGCCGCCGGGCCGGGCGCTGCCGGGTCAGCTTCGCGCTGGCCGAGGACGCCGGGCGGCCGGCCTGGCTGACGCGCGATTTCCTGCTGGAAGCCGGTCGCTGGCAGAAGGTTACCGCCGACAGCGACGCCCTGGTCCGCTTCGTTCTGCGGGAGCTGCCCGATCTCCGCGCCCTGCAGGTGACGCCCCTGGACCTGAAGGACACCATCGCCGAACTGCGCGAGGAGGCGACCGCATGACCCCGCTGTTTCGCGTCAACCTGATCCTGACCTTCCGGAGCCTGATCCGGCTGCCCGGTTTCTGGGTGCCGACGATCCTCTTCCCCGCCATGCTCTACGCCTTCTTCGGCGCCCACAACGCCGGCGAGGGGCCGCAGGCCGTCTACGCGGCGGCCTCTTTCGCGGTCTACGCCGTGCTGGGCGTGGCCTTCTTCCAGTTCGGCGTCAGCATCGCCGAGGACCGGCAGAGCGCCTTCGCCGTCTGGCAGCGCAGCCTGCCGGGCGGGCCGGCGCCGCTCTGGGCGGCCAGGCTCTGCGCCGCCCTGGTCTTTTCCACGGCGGCGGTCCTGCTGGTCCTGGCGACGGCCTACGTCGTGGCCGGCCTCAGCCTCGATCCGGAGCTGCAGCTCCGTCTGCTCGGAGTCTGCCTGCTGCTGGCCGTGCCGGCGACCTTCATGGGCACCGCCTTGGGGTATCTCACATCGGGCCATTCGGCGGTGGCCATCGCCAATCTCGTGTTCCTGCCTCAGGCCTATCTCGGCGGGCTCTGGGTGCCGCCGCAGTCCCTGCCGGCGCAGATCGAGACCCTCTCGCACTGGACGCCCACCCGCCACATGGGCGAGGTGGCCTGGGCCGTGGTCGGCGCCCGCCCGATTCCGACCGACAGCCTGCTCGCGCTCGCGGCCTTCACCGCCGGCTTCATCGCCCTGACCTGGATCGCCTACCGCCGCGACCGGCGCGCACGCTTTTCCTGACGGTTCCGCCGTCCGCCGCTCATCGTCACAGCCTGCTCTTCGCTCCCTCGCCCCACCGCATGCGTCTCGTCACCGCTCCAATCCCTTCAGGATCAGGTCGATGCCGGCGGCGGCACGCTCGAAGCGGGCCTCCGCGTCCGCGCCGGCGGCGATCCAGAGGGCGGCGTCCACCAGAGCGCCGTTGAGAAGCCGCGCGACGACCTCCGCGTCGCAGTCGGCGATGCGGCCGGCGCGCATCAGGTCCTCCAAGGCCTCGGCCAGAGGACCGATGGAGCCGTCCTCGTCGATTTCGCGCAGGCGCTGCCCCAGCACGGCGGGAGCGTCGCGCAGCAGGATCCGCTGGATCTCCGGGTCCAGCGCCAGGCGCAGATACTCGGTGTTGCAGGCCCGGAAGGCTTCCCAGGGGTCTTCGATGCCGCGCCAGTGCGCCTCCAGGCGGTCGCCGATCTCGGCGTCGATCTCGCGCACGACCGCCTCCAGCAGGCCCACCTTGCCGCCGAAATGGTGATAGAGCGCGCCGCGCGTCAGCCCGGCCTCTGCGCAAAGTTCGTCCATGGACGTCCCTGCATAGCCCTTCGCACCGAAGGAACGGCGCGCGGCCGAGACCAGCTTCCCCGCCGTCTCGGCGATCATCTCCGCATGGGTGCGCGCCTTTCCGGCCTGGCTCATCCGGTTGCCTCCTCTCGGCCTCGCGAGGGCCGTTGACTTTATCGACATACGCAAGGTATGTAAAAATAGTAAATGCATACGCAATGTATATAAAATAGCGATATCCGCACGGAGGCCGACATGCCGGACAGCGATCTTGCGGGCAGCTACCTGATCGTCGGCGCCAGCCGGGGATTGGGCGCCGCCGTCGCCGAATGGCTAGCACCCCG
Source organism: Algihabitans albus (assembly GCF_003572205.1). NCBI lineage: Bacteria > Pseudomonadati > Pseudomonadota > Alphaproteobacteria > Rhodospirillales > Rhodovibrionaceae > Algihabitans > Algihabitans albus. The sequence goes on along the minus strand of NZ_QXNY01000007.1, from coordinate 48,457 downwards.
TGTGGACAAGCTCTTCACCGCCTCCCGCTCGCCCGCATCCCATGGCACCTGGATCGAGGCGGACGTCGCGACCGACGAAGGCCTCGACGACCTCCGCGCCGCAATCGGCAGTCAGCCGCTGGACGGGCTCCTCTTTCTCGGCGGAACCTGGGAAAAGGGCGCCTTCACGGCGGACTACGACTTTTCACGCAGCCCCCGCTCCGAGATCCGCGCCGTGATCGCGGTCAACCTGACCGCTCCGATCCTCCTGGCCCAAAGCCTGGCCGGCAACCTCGCCAAGGCGCCCAACCCGCGCGTCGTCTTCATCGGCGCCCTCTCCGGCCTCGACAACGCGGCAACGGTCGAGGTCGCCAACACGGCCTCGAAGTTCGGTCTGCGCGGCGCGGCGCAGGCCCTGGCGCTCGCCCTGCGACCCCAGGGGATCGGCGTCACGGTCATCAATCCCGGCAACCTCGCGACGCCGGAGGTTCTGGAGGACATCGCCAGCGGCGCCTTCGGCGCGCAGGTCCCGATCCCGCTGGAGGATCTGATTCGGACCCTCGACTATCTCTTGTCCCTTTCCGCCGACGCGGTTCCGCAAGATATCAACCTGATGCAGAAGCGGCCGGACCACGCCTAGCGCCATGACGCTCGACACGGAGAGGAGGCCCGGGAGCAAGCCCGAGAGCGGGCCCGGGCTGATCGCGTCGAGCCTGCGGGAGACGCCCAGGGTCGTGAGCCTGGCCGTCCCCATCGTCGTGGGCCTGGCGGCGGCGACCCTGATCGGCGTGGTCGACACCATCATGATCGCGCCTCTGGGCACCCAGGCCCTGGCGGCGGCGGCGCTCGCCACCAGCGCCCTGGTGATCCTCTACTCGGCGCTCTATGGGCTGGTCTCGGTCATCGGGATCACGATGGCCCAGGCGCGGGGCGCCCAGGAGCCGAAGGCGGTCTCGTCGGCGGTCCGCAACGGCGCCCTGCTCGGCCTGATCGCCGGAGCCGCCGGCACGGGCATGATGATCGCCCTCTTCCCGCTGCTGCCTTACCTGGGCCAGCCCGAGCAGGTGCTCGCCGTGCTGTTTCCCTACTGGGTCAGCATGGCCTTCGTCGTGATCCCCTTCGCCATCCTCTACGTCTTCAAGGGACTGTTCGATGCCGTCGACCGGCCCTGGACCGGGGCCGCCTTCGCCCTCTTGGGGGTCCTGGTCAACATTCCCTTCAACTGGGTCCTGATCCACGGCGTCTTCGGCTGGGCCGGCCTTGGCTTGCTGGGCGCCGGACTCGCCAGCCTGCTGGCCGAGGGCGTGGCGCTGCTGGCCGTCTGGCTCTATTGGCGCCGATCCAGATCGATGGCGCCCTTCAGGCAAAGGGCCGCCCTTTCGCTCAAGACGATGGCGCAGCAGTTCCGCGAAGGCTGGCCGGTGGCCCTGGCCTACACCGGCGAAGGCGGCGCCTACGCGCTCGCCGGGCTGATGCTCGGCTGGTTCGGCGCCGCCGCCCTGGCCGCGAACCAGGTCGTCGGCTCGATCGCGACAGTCCTCTACATGCTGCCCCTCGGCATGGCGGCGGCGGTCGGCATCCGTATCGGCCAGGCGGTCGGTGCCGGCGAGACGGAGCGCGTCCGCGCCATCGGGCTCGGCGCCTTCGGGGCGGTCGTGGCCTGGATGGCGGTCGTTACGGTGCTCCTGACGATCCTGCGGACCGATATCTCGCGCGCACTGTCGGACGACCCCGAGGTGGTCGCCATCGCCTCGGCGATGTTCCTCACCATGGCCTTGATGCAGGTCGTGGACGGAATCCAGTCGACCTCCCTAGGCGCCCTGCGCGGCCTGGTCGACAACCGCGTCCCGACCGTCATTTCCCTGATCGCCTATTGGCTGATCGCCCTGCCCTGCGCCTACCTCTTCGGCTTCTGGCTGGACCTTGGCCCCGCCGGCGTCTGGATCGGCTACGGCCTCGGCCTCACGACGGCCGCCGTCGCCCTGCAGGTGCGGTTCTTCCGGCGGACGGCGATTGAAGCGGGCGCGACGATCTAGCTTCCCGTGTACTGCGGCGCGCGTCGCCCGATCCAGGCCTCCAGGCCTTCATGGACGTCGCGGGTCGCGGCCATGCGCGCGAACTGTTCCTGTTCGATCAACAGACCCTCCGCAATCGCGGTGTTGATGCCCCTGGTTACGGCCGTGATGATCCGCGATGCGGCGAGGGGAGAATGCCGAATGATCCGCTCCGCCAGTTCAAAGGCGGCCGGCAGCAATCGGTCATGCGGCACGACCTTGTTGACCAACCCCATCTCGTAGGCGCGCCAGGGCGAGAAGGTATCGCCGGTCAGGAGCAGTTCCAGCGCCCGCTTGCGGCCGGCCAGCCGGGGCAGGCGCTGCGTCCCGCCGAAGGTGGGAGGAATCCCGATCTTGATTTCCGGTTTCGCAAAGAGCGCGTTTTCGCTTGCGACGGCCAGATGAACGGCCTCCGTAATCTCGCAGCCGCCGCCGAAGGCGATGCCGTTGACGGCCGCGATCACCGGTTTGGGAAAAGACTCCAGCCGGGCCGTCATGCTCTGGCCGCGTCTGCAGAAGTCCCTGACGGCAGTCTCGACACCCGCTTTCACGCTCTGCGCGAATTCATGAATGTCGCCGCCCGCCGAGAAGGCCCGCTCGCCCGCGCCGGTAAGAACGACGGCCCGGACGGCCGGATCCCCCTCGATCCCATCCAGCAACGTCATCAGGCGATCGTTGGTCGCATAGTCGAGGGCGTTCAGCTTTTCGGGGCGGTTCAGCGTGAGCAGGGCGATGGCACCCTGTTTCTCGTATTTCACCAGATCGGACATCCAGGTCTCCCTTCAACTTCGGAGACCCTAGCGAGCCGTCGGATTGACGTATACTCACTGTGTAGTATACATAGATATGAACCTTCGAAGCCGCCCTGCGAAAGACCGCATTCTGGATGCTGCGAACCGCTTGTTCTACAGCGACGGCATCCGGGCCGTCAGCGTGGATGCCATCGCCGCAAAAGCGGGGATCACGAAAAAAACGCTCTACTATCATTTCAAGAGCAAGGACGACTTGATCGAAGCCTATCTGGCGTCTCGCGATCAACCGAACCTGACCCTGTTCAAGACCTGGTTCGACGAGGCCGACGGCGGACTTGCCGACAAGGTCGAAGCCATCTTCCGCAATCTCGCGGTCTCCGCCCGTCACCCGAAATGGAAGGGCTGCGGGTTTCTACGAACTGCGGCCGAACTTGCGAACATGCCGGGACATCCCGCCATGAAGGTCGGCGCGGCGCACAAGAAGAAGTTCGAGGCCTGGCTGTCGGACGTCTTCACCCGTCAAAATCTGGCCGACCCGGAAGACCTGGCTCGACACATCGTGCTGCTGATGGATGGCGCCTTCTCGACGGTGCTCGTCCATCGCGACGCCGCCTATGTCGACTCCGCGGGACGGGCCGCGAAAGCTCTGGTCGCCGGCGGCCGTCGCCGATCTTAGCGAACGACCGCCTTCGCTAACCCCGATCCACGATCAATTCGGCGAGGTCCTTGGCCCGCCGAACGCTCTCGCCGTCGGCGAAGAGCTGCGCCTGGGTGACTGCGCCGTCGATCAGAAGGTGAAGGGACTTGGCGATCGCGGCGGGATCGGAGACCTCGAGTCTCCGCGCCTCCTGCTCGAAGAAACCGATGATCCGTTGCTTGTGGTCCAGCGCGACCCGGCGCGCCGGGGAGGAGGGTCCCTCGTACTCCTGCGCCGCCTTCAGAAAGATGCAGCCGGAGAAACCGCCGGGACTGGCAAGCTCTCCCGCAACCCACTGATCGACGGCGTCGAAGACGGCGAGAACGCGCGCCCTGGGGTCCGTTCCGCTTTTCTCGACCGTCGCGAGAACCCGGTCGAGCAGCCGGATCGAGCGGCGCTCCAGCGTCGCCGCGACGAGCGCGTCCTTGTTCTCGAAATTGTTGTAGAGCGTCATCGAGGCCACGCCGGCTTCCCGGGTGATCTGATTGATCCCAGTCGCGGCAAAGCCCTGCCGCGAGAAGAGGTCCTCGGCTGTATCCAGAACCAGGTCTCGTTTACTTGCGCGGCCCATGGGGTGCGCTCCTTCGCCAGGCGCCCCAGTCTGTAGGGCCGCCTTTCCAGATACAAGCCGACAGACCTCACGGCGATGTGACCGGGGCGCCCTGTAGATCCGTCGTGACTCGCAGATTAATATATAGAATGATCTACATAATTAAAAGATGGCGGTCCGCGATGCGCGCCGGGCCGGCGACACCTGGAACAGTCAGCAGCTCGCAGAGAGGATCTCGCCCGTGAATCCGAAATTCGCCGCAGGCAATGCGCCGATCAAACTCTACCGCAACCCCCTCTCCGGTCACTGTCACCGTGTCGAGCTGATGATGGGGTTACTCGGCCTGCCCTACGAGCCGGTCGACCTCGACATGTTCAAGGGCGCGCACAAGGCCCCCGAGTACCTGAAGCTCAATCCCCTCGGTCAGGTCCCGACCATCGACGACAACGGCACCATCCTGTCGGATTCGAACGCCATCATCGTCTATCTGAGTCTCAAATACAGTGACGGCTACGACTGGATGCCGTCCGACCCGGTCGAAGCCGCGGAGGTGCAGCGCTGGCTCTCCATCGCCGCCGGAGAGATCGCAGGCGGTCCCTGCGCTGTCCGGCTGGTGAAGCTGTTCGGGCTCCCGTTCGATTACGACGCCGCCCACCGCAAGACGCTCGATCTCTTCGCCGTTCTGGAGCCGCTGCTTGCGGCACGCGACTATCTGGCGGGCCACCGCATCACCCTGGCCGACGTGGCGGGCTACAGCTACATCGCGCACGTGCCCGAGGGCGGCGTCAGCCTGCAGCCCTATCCCGCGATCCGCGCCTGGCTCGACCGTGTCGAGGCGCAGCCCCGCTTCGTCGGCATGCCGCGCTCTGCTCTCCCCGACGAAACCGTCTCCGCCTGACGCCGCCATGACGGGTCCCGTCGCTCCCTTCCATGACGGCGAAATCGCCGTTCAGGTCCGTGCGGGCGTCGCTGACGACGTCAAGGCGGCGGTCCGGGCCGGCTTCATCCGCGACCGCATGCCCGACCAACATCGGCGGTTCTTCGAACGGCTGCCTTTCGTTACCCTCGGGCTGCTGGACAGGGACGGGAGGGCCTGGGCCGTGCCTGTCTGGGGAAGTCCTCCCTTCCTGCAGTCGCCCGACCCGAAAAGTCTGAGGATCGAGGCTCGGATCCCCTTTGTCGACGCACTTGGCATAGATCTTTCGGCAGGCGCGAAGGTGGGCCTTCTGGGCGTCGAGCTGGAAACCCGCAGGCGCAACCGGATGAACGGCACGATCGCCGAGGTCGATGCCACCGGACTGACGCTGCGGGTCGATCAGAGCTTCGGAAACTGTCCGCAATACATTCAGAAACGGGCGCTCGCATTCAGCGAGGCGTCCGGCGCAACCGGCGTGGCGCGCTCCGTCACGCTTTCGTCCGACGCGCGCGCCTTGATCGAACGGGCCGACACCTTCTTCATCGCCTCCCGCACCGGAGAGCTGGGCGACGATCCGCGCAGCGGTGTCGATGCCTCCCATCGCGGCGGCCGCGCCGGCTTCGTTCGCGTGCAGCGAGACGGTCTTCTGACCTTCCCCGACTTCGCGGGCAATCGCTTCTTCAACACGCTTGGCAATATCGAGGCCGATGGGCGCGTGGGCCTGTGTTTCCCAAACTGGACGACGGGCGACATCCTTTTTGTGACCGGACGCGCGACCGTCAACTGGAACGAAGATCGCATAGCCGCCTTCGAAGGCGCGGAACGGCTTGTCGACCTTCAGGTCGAGGACAGCCTTTTCGCGGCCAAGGCCTTTGCCGTGACCGGGACCCTGATCGAGCCCTGGCCGGCTCTGGCGCTTACCGGCACCTGGACGGAGGCGGAGGCCAACCTCCTGCGCGTGGACGGCTACCGGAAGTTCCGCATCGTACAGAAAATGCCGGAAAGCCAGGTCGTGACATCCTTCCACCTCGAACCCGCCGATGGCGGACCGGTCGAGCCTTACGTCCCGGGCCAGTTTCTGCCCGTCCGACTGAACGGCGGAATTCTGCGCAGTTACACCATCTCCCAAGCCCCGAACGGTCATGGCTACCGTCTGTCGGTCAAGCGGGAGCCCCAGGGTGAAGGCTCGCGGTATCTTCACGACAAGACCCGGATCGGGGATGTGGTCGAGGTGGGAAAGCCGAGCGGCGACTTCACGCTCGACGCCTCCGGCGGTCCGGTCGTCTTCCTCTCGGCCGGCGTCGGCATCACGCCGATGATCGCGATGTTGGAGACCTTGGCGCACGCCGCCGAAACCGGGCAGCCGGCCCGGCCGGTCTGTTTCGTTCACGCAGCTCGGAACGGAGGAACGCAGGCCTTTCGGAGTTATCTCGACGACCTGCGTAAGAAGTCCGACTGGCTCACCACCTTCATCGGCTACTCCGATCCGGAGCCGCGGGACAAGCTCGGCGAAACCCACGATACCGAAGGCCGGATTTCGCTTGCGGCCCTGAAAGGGCTTCCGCCTGTCGCGGACAGTCACTTCTATCTCTGCGGTCCGGAGAGTTTCATGCGGAGTCTCTATCGCGGACTTCGCGATGCGGGCGTGGATCGAAGCCGTATCCACTACGAGTTCTTCGGCGCGGGCAGCCTGGAAGACGCCAACCGTGGCGAGGAAGAGACGAGTTCCGCCGCGCAGCCTCGACCCGAAAGGGCTCCCGTTCGTTTCGAGGGCGCCGGCATCGCGCGAGACTGGACCCCGGAGAGCGGCAGCCTCCTGGACCTGGCCGAGATGGCAGGTCTTTCCCCGCAATACAATTGTCGCAAGGGAAACTGCGGAACCTGCGCGGTCAAGGTCCTGTCGGGCGCGGTGGCCTACGACCGGAAGCCGGCCGTCGCCCCGCCGGCGGGATACGAACTGATCTGTTGCGGACGGCCGAAGAGCAGCGACGGTCTCGTCCTGGACATCTGAAGACGAATCCCACGCGCTCGCAGTGCGACCTCGGCAAGCCGCCCCGTTCGGGACACTTGACCGCGCAACGACCGGTGCCTCATTTGTAGATGACGGCAGAAGATACGCCCTGATCAGTCTGGCCACTCGGTTTCCCAGTCTGGCCGCTCGGTTTCAAAGGAGACGCAAGATGGAGCCATACACCGGCGGTTGCCTCTGCGGCAACGTCCGACTTGTGGCGTCCGGCAGTCCCCAACGGGTCGGCCTTTGTCACTGTCTCGATTGCCGCAAGCACCATGGGGCGCTTTTCTATGCCTCGGCGGTATTCCCCGAAGATGCGGTGACGGTCGCAGGAGAGACGCGCGACTACAAAGGGCGGTTTTTCTGTCCTCGCTGCGGCTCGTCCGTTTTCGCGCGCAGCGCCGACGAAATCGAAGTGCACCTCGGCTGCCTGGATGCGCCCGACCAGATGATGCCGACCTACGAAAGCTGGACGCTCCGTCGCGAGTCCTGGTTGCCGCCGTTCCCTCTCGGGAACCGCTACGAGCGGGATCGCGACGCCCCGGATCGTTTCGAGAAGTAGGCCGCACGACGGAGCGAAGGCGTCGTGACGAGCCCAGGCCGGCACCTCAGGGAGGTCGGGTCGCTACGTCAACGAGGCGCGCCAGGCGGTCAGGAAGGCGGAGGGAGTCATGCCCAGCAGGCTGCGGAACACGCGGGTCATGTGAGCCTGGTCGGCGAAGCCGGCCGCGCTTGCCGCCTGGGCGAAGCCCTCTCCGGCACGCAGGAGTCCGCAGACACGTCTCACGCGGGCCTGACGCACGTACTGCTGCGGTGTGGCGCCGAGGGTCCGGCGAAAGCCGCGAAGCAGATGGCGCGGGCCGATGCCCGCTTCCGCCGCGATCTGTTCGAGCCGCAGCGAGGTCTCAAGCTGCGCCTCGATGTAATCGACCGCGCGCGAGACCGATCTGCCGCAACTCGCCGAGCTCCAGCGAGCTTCGCCGGTGCCGTGTCGCCTGCCCAGGTCCGTCAAGGCGATCAGCAGCGCCTCCTCGGCTTCGGCCGCCGAGCCGTCCGGGTCCAGCGCACGGGCGAAGTGCCCTTCCAGGGTGCGGTCGTCCACCACCGCCGCGCCGAAGTCCGCGCCCGGGGGCAATCCGGATTCCGCCAGCAAGGCCGGACCGGGGTAGACCGCGCGGTAGCGCAGCCGTTGCCCACGGACGGCGACCCCGCCGGTATGCATGTCGCCCGGATTGACGACCGACAGCCCGCCGCGCGTCACGCGATGCCAGCTCCGCCCCCGGGAAAAGCGCTTCTCCCCCTCCAGGATCAGCCCGATCATCAGGGTGTCGTGGAAATGGGGCGCGAAGCTGAAGCTGTGAAAGTCGGCGTCGAACAACGCCGTCCCGCCGAAGCCGGGCAAGACGCGGTAGCCGCTGCGGTCGCCGGCGCGCGGGTCGCCCAAAACGGTCATGTCGCTTTCGTTCAAGACGCGGCGGCTCCGTCCGACTAATCCCTCGAAGCGTACAAAGCTTACTCGAAGGCCACCATGCCCGATTTCGCCGTTCTGCCCTTCGCTCTCTTCTGTCTGATCGCCACGGGTACGCCGGGGCCCAACAACATGATCAATCTGGCGCAAGGCGTGCGGCTTGGGTTCTGGCGGGCCTTTCCCTTCGCGCTCGGGACCGGCCTCGGCATCGCCTCGCTGCTGATCGCCGTATCGCTCGGGCTCGGCGTCGCCTTCCGCGAGGTGCCGGTCCTGCAGGTCGTCATGAAGGGGGTGACCCTGCTGTTTCTGCTCTACCTCGCCTGGATGATCGCGACCTCCGGCCCGCTGAAGACGGAGGGTGACGCCCGCCGGATCGGCTTCTTCGGAGGCGTCGCCTTCCAGTGGATCAATCCGAAGACCTGGGCCGCCGCCATGACGATGGCCACCACCTATCTGCCGACCGACCCCTCGCTTGCGACCGTTTTGTCGGCCGGGGCGATCTTCTGCGTGATCGGCTGGACGACGCAGCCCGTCTGGATCGGCTTCGGCACCGCCCTGCGCGGCTTCCTGTCGGATCCCGCGCGGGCGCGGGCCTTCAACCTCGTCATGGCCGCGCTCCTGCTCGCGGCGACGCTGCCGGTCCTGCTCGGCTGACGGCAGTCTGCGCGATCCAGCGGTTCGCACGATACAGTCGGGAACGATTGGCGCCCGCCAGATGTTTCGACTCAGGCAGCGGACGGCGGGGAACGCGACCATGAGCGGATCGCTGGCACTTTTAGACGACGTGGCGGCAATCGCGAAGCTCGCCGCGACGCAGCTCGACGACGTGGCCGGTCAGGCCGCGAAGGTCGGCAGCAAGGCCGCCGAGGTGGTCATCGACGACGCGGCCGTCACGCCGAAGTACGTCGCCGGCCTGCCGGCGGCGCGCGAACTGCCCATCGTCTGGAAGATCGCCCGCGCCTCCTTTTTCAACAAGCTCGTCATCCTGCTTCCCGTCGCCCTGCTGCTGAACGCCTTCCTGCCCTGGCTGCTGACGCCGCTGCTCATGCTCGGCGGCGCCTATCTCTGCTTCGAGGGAGCGGAGAAAATCTGGCACCTGGTCGTCCCCCATGAGGCGCAAGGAGCGCAGAAGGCCGAGACGCTCGACGCCGCTCACCTGGAGCAAGAGCGGGTGAAGGGCGCGATCAAGACCGATTTCATCCTCTCGGCCGAGATCATGACCATCTCCCTCGCCGCTGTCCGCCCGCAGGTCGGCGTCTGCGCTCAACAGGGCACCGTAGTCTCTTTTGGGGTTCAGGGTCGTCAGGGCCTCAGTCCGGGCGAAGACGGCTTTTTCCCTTTCCGAGAACTCGGAGACGTGAGGCCAGACGATCAGCCGGTCGAGCCTCGCATCCGTCTCGCTATCCTTTCGCGCCGCCTGCGCATGCATCTGAACGCAGAAGGCGCAGCCGTTGATCTGGGACGCGCGCGGCTCGATCAGGTGGGACAGAGGGGGGCCGAGCCCGTGTTTGGCCAGCAGCCTTTGCACACCGCCCAGATGGGTCAGGACATCCGGAACCATCTCCTCATGGGCCACCGCGCTCCTGGGATCCGTCATCGCTCATTCCTTCCTTCCGATCGTCACCGTTCCATGCCCCTATGACGATCGGCCAGAGTCCGGTGTGACGGGTAAGGAAGGCGTGACGGAAAGCGGCGAAGGCGGACGCGCCTCCGCTATGCGTCGCGCCGGCCCAGATCCACGGACTGACGGGTATGGCCGTTCCGCGAGGAGGGCAGGATCCCGACCAGTAGGCGCGACACCTCGCCGTCGTCTCCGGCGAAGGGCAGGATCAGCCGCCGCCAGAAAAAGGCGGTGACCGTATGGGGCGGCTGGTGCCGGCTGTACCAGGCACGGCGATCCAGCACGGCGCGGCGGTAAAGCGCGAGAAAGAACAGAGGAATCATGCTGCCGATCCGCATTTTGGCCGCGATGTCGGAGGTCCGCTTGCCCGTCAGGTCGAACCCGACGTGCTCCGCGAGCAGGGACCCGTAGAGGCGGTAGCGGAAGTCCCGTCCCTCCTCCAGCACGTCCAGGACGACGAGATCGCCGAGCCAGGGATGTAGAGTCATGGGATCCAGGTCCCGGATGTTCGGAAGGTCCACGGCCCGAGGCAAAGCCATCCAGTGGTCGTGGAGCGACTGCAGACGCGGCTGGTCGATCCGCTCGCGCGGCGGGTCTCGCAGCAGGCGCGGCAACGGCAGCTTTGCCCGTTCGAACCAGCTGTCCAGAAGCGCGGACTGCCCCTCCGCCAGCTCCGCCGTCGCCTGGTCGGCCAGCGCCATCAGCTCCTCCCTCGTCAGCGAGGGACTCTCCAGCTTGTCGGCGCCACGCGGGGGCTTCGGATTTTCGGGCGAAGTCATTCGGGTACAGTCATCCGCTCGCACTCTCCCTGTCTCACGGAGCGCCCGGACCGCAGCTTGAGACCGTGACAGGCTCCAGGCAGAGGCGTAACAGCACACCAATTCTGATCCAAGAAAGATTAAAAATCTTCTTCCAGTTGCATCTACCACAGCCATGTCACGGCCGGACCGTGCCTGAGAGCGAACGGGTCAGAGGGTAGCCGCCTCCGGTAAGCGGCCGTCGAAGGCGGCCCGCAGCAGGTCGCGCAGATTGGCGTCCGTCAGCTCGACCGGGTTGGTCGGGGCCGTCGGGTCGGACAGCGCCAGTTCGACGATGCGGTCGACCCGGTCCTCGCCGACGCCGAGGTCACCCAGGCGATGTTCGATTCCCAGGGCGTCCCGGAGGCCGCTGATCCAGTCGCAGAAGCCGCCGAAGTCCTGCCGCTCCAGACCGATGTAGGCGGCCAGCCGCGCGATCTTTGGTTCGATGGCTGTACGGTTGAAGGCCAGAACGTAGGGCATGAAGACCGCGTTGGTGCGGCCATGGTGGGTGCGGTAAAGCGAGCCGATCGGATGGCTCAGCGCGTGGATCGCGCCCAGCCCCTTCTGGAAGGCCGTCGCCCCCATGGAGGCGGCGATCAGCATCTGCCCCCGCGCCTCCAGGTCGCCGCCGTCGGCGTAGACGCGCGGCAACGCATCCTTGATCAGGCGAATCCCCTCGACCGCGATGCCGTCGCCCAAGGGATGGAACAGCGGCGAGCAATAGGCCTCCAGGCAGTGCGCCAAAGCATCGAAGCCGGTTGCCGCGGTCAGAGCCGGCGGCAGGCCGACGGTCAGCGCCGGGTCCTCGATCACCAGGCTGGGCAGCATCAGCGGATGGAAAACCACCTTCTTGGTGCCGTCGGCCGCGCGGCCGTCCGGCCCCTCTCCCACGTCCAGGGCGATCACGGCCGCCCGCCCAACCTCCGAACCGGTACCGGCCGTGGTGGGAATCGCCAGGATCGGCAGAATGCCCTCGGTGGTGGCGCGCTTCCAGTTACTGCCGACATCCTCGAAATCGGCGAGCGGACGCGTTTGAGGCCGCATGAAGGCGATGGTCTTGGCGCAGTCCAGCGCGCTGCCGCCGCCCAGCGCGATGACTCCGTCGCAATCCCCCGCCCGGCAGACGGCGAGCCCCGCCGCCACGTTGGAGGCCAGAGGATTCGGCGCGACCTCGGTGAAAAGCATCACCTCCAGTCCGGCCTCGGTGAGCAGGCCGAGCAGCGCTTCGGTCATGGGCAGGTCCTTCAGGCCCGGGTCGGTCACGAAGAGCGGCCGCTGGATACCCAGGCTTTCGCAGGACTTCGCGATGCCCTGGCTCTGCCCCACGCCGAAGCGGATCGTGGTTGGGTAGCTGAAGGTCATGCTGGGCAGATCGGTGGCCCGAGCAGAGGAAGAGTCGGCAGCGGACATGCAAGGCTCCGGACGGCAGGTGAAAAACACAGGAAATGACTGCGGCATTGAAACCGGCGAAGCCGAGCCTGCGCAACGGCTACGGCGCGGTCGTGATGCCGGCCGGACGGCCCTGCGACAACCTGACCGAGCCGATTCAGCCGAGTCACGCGCTAAGCCTAAGGTGATCGAAGCCGCCCAAACGAAGTCACCCGGAGGACGAAGCTTTCATGTCTGCACGCTACATCCCGCTTTGCGTCGGTGGCTTCATGCTGCTGCCCTACATGATCTGGCTGGTGCTCTGGAGCCTCGTCTTTCCCGGCCCAAAACAGGGCTTCGACTCGCCGCTGTCCGTGTCCATGTTCGCGGTCTCGATCCCGCTGGTCGCTTGGTTCTTTCTGTCCAACCTCGGCCAGATCTCGAACAGCATCGAGGGGCACAGCGAATTTCACGTTCCACGGACCGGTCTGGCGCGCCGGCTGCTCCCCTGGCTCGCCCCGGCGGCCTTGACGATCGGCCTGGCCAGCCTGCCGGCGCTGATCCTGCTGGAGCAGAATCCGATCCTCATCCCGCTGCCGCTGGTGATGTCTCTGCTGATCGCTTGGGCAATCCGGGCCGGCGAAGCGGCGCGCGAGGCCGATCACCGCTCCGCCTACCAGGACCAAAGACTCAGCAACGGCGCGCCCACGGACGCGGTCCTGCCGGCGGCAACCGCCGCCCGCGTCGCCTTCGGTCAGGTCGGCGGACTGCTCTTGAAGGGGCTGCTGCTGGTGCCGGTGATCGGCCACCTGCTGCGAGACGCCCTGCAGGGCGGCGCCAGCGCCTGGGGCTATCTGGCGCTCAACGTCGGGCTGACCGCCGCGCTGGCGATGCTGATCTTCGGCCTGCCGGCCGTCATGACGGTTCTGCTCGGCAGCGTGGTTCTGGTCTTCGTCGCGCTGGTGGCGATCACGCTCGAGTAGCGGTGGCCGCCCGGTCGAAGGCGGCGATCCAGGGCGCCAACTCGCCGTTCGCTTCGCCCTGAGCGCGGAGTTGCCGCAAGGCCACGCGCAGCGCCGTGCGCTGTGTCCGGTCGGCCGGCGGCGGGAAACCCTCCAAGCCTTCTCGCGACCGAAGGGACGCCTGCAGCGCCGCGCGAACCTGCAGCACCGCCGGATCGGGAAAGCGCGCGCGCAGCGCCTCGAAGGCCGCCTGCCGCTCGGGCCGGTAGGGGATCGGCCGGCCGTTTTCGTCGCTGACCGCGCTGGCCGGATGCAGCATCAGGGCCGGCAGCCAGCCCGGCGGCACCGGAATGTTGGCCGAGTGCGTGCGGCCGCTGCGCAGGAACTTCGGCAGCAAATGGGTATGCGGTCCCTCCGGCGTGCGCAGCCGGCCGATCGCCTGATAGACCTCCAGGCGCCCCAGCGCCGAGCGCGCGATCCGATGCGGCGACGCCTCCAGAATCGCCGCCGCCGCCGGATGACCGGGCGTCAGCAGCGACTCGCCAGCATGGCGCTCCAGCAGACGGACCAGATCGGGGTCGGCACTGCGCACGCAGAAATCGATGTTGCGGGCCCCCAGGCCCATGTCGAACAGCAGCGCAGCACGGTCGCCTGCGCGGATCGCCTCTTGGTCCGGACCCAGTGGCGTCAGCATCCGGCGCGCTTGGCTATGGCCCGCAGCCTCGGGCAGGCAGAAGGCCACGCCCTGCTGCCAGCGGCGGCCGTCGCGGCTCAAGGTCTCGTAGGCGATGCCGCGCGCGTCGGGCCGAAGGGTGACGCGCAGGGCTCCGCGCGCCGTTGCGATGCCCAACCTGTCGCCGGGAAGTCCTTCGACCGGCTCGTCGGTCCGGCGATGGAACTCCGCAATGGCCCCGAAACTGCCGATGCTGAACGCGCTGCTCGGCAAGGCGAAGTGCTCCCGCAGCGTGCGGCGGATCGGATCTCTCTCCGTCATACGTTATTGAGACGGAAGGTCACCGGGATGTCGAGCAGACCCTCCACCGGCTGCCCGGCCCGACGCGCCGGCTCGAAGCGCCAGCGTTCGACCGCTTCCTTGGCGGCGCGGTCCAGCCTGTCATGACCGCTCGACCGCAGCACCCGAACAGCGCGGGTCCGGCCGTCTCTACCGACGGTCACCCGCAGCATGACCCGGCCTTCCTGACCTTGCCGGCGGGCCGACTCCGGATAGGTCGGTGCCGGATTGCCGCCGGGCCGCAGTTCGGCCCCCTGACTGGGGCCGCCCGGCGCGGACGCGGCTGCAGCCGATCCGTCGGCGTCGCTGACCGCCACCGCACGGCGCGTCGCGGCGGGAGGACTCGCTTCAGGAGCGGGAGTCGCCTCCGCCTCGGCCGGTGGCGTTATGGGGGGCGTCGGCATCTGCGCCGCCGCCGGGCGCCGTCGCGGCAGCGGCGGCGGTGACTGGGACGCCGCGATGACGGCCTCAGCCGCGAGAGGGTCGGTCGGCGGCGGCAACTCGGCCTCCGCGGCGGTCGCGACCGCCGCGACCTCCAGAGGAACGGGCGTGGCGGTGGCGGCCTCGGTCGCGGTCTCCGGCTCGATCGGGTCCGGCGGAGCCGTCAGCTCCGCCTGCTGGACCGGTGCCTCGGCCGCGCGTTGCGCGGAAGCGGACTCGAGGCTCGGCGCGGAGCCCGGCGCCCCGGCCGGGACAGCGAAGAGCTCGACGGTCACGTGGGCCGATGGCGGCGCGACGGGATCGCTGGCGCCGAGCAGGAAAAGGCCGAGCAGCGAGGCATGCGCCACCGTCGAAACGGTGATGGCGATCGCCATGGCGCCCGATCCGCCGGGCAAGGAGGAGAGCGCCGCCCGCATCATCGCAAAGCCGCCCGCGACGAACCGCCCGCCCTGCGCAAGGGCACCACCAGGGACTCGCCGGCGACCGTGACCTGCGCTGCCTCGACCTGATAGGCGCTGCGCAGCCGCTCGGGCGTCAGTACGCTGGCCGGCACGCCCTCTGCGACCCGCGCGCCGCCGTCCAACAAGACAAGGCGGTCGCAGAAGCGCCCGGCCAAGTTCAGGTCGTGCAGGGTCACCACGACGGCCAGGCCGTCCGAGGCCAGTCGCCGAAAGAGCTGCATGACGTCCAATCCGTGCGCCGGGTCCAGCCCCGCCGTCGGCTCGTCGGCCAGCAGCAGGCTCGGCCGCGTGGCCACGACCCGCGCCAGAACCGCCCGCGCCAACTCGCCGCCCGACAGCTCCGTCATGGGCCGTTCCGCCAGGCCCGCGACGTCGCAGGCATCCAGGGCCTCCGCGACGGCGGTCCGGTCCTCCGCCGTCGGCCCCTGCCACCAGCCGGCACGGTGCGGCAGCCGGCCGAGCCGTACCAGATCGGCGACCGTGATCCGCCAGACCGCATCGCGCGCCTGAGGCAGATAGGCCAGGGTGCGCGCCCGCTCGACCTGAGACCAATCGGCCAGCGCGCGCCCGAACAGATGGATCCGGCCGGCCGTCGGCGGCAACAGCCCGGCGGCGGCGCGCAGCAGCGTCGTCTTGCCGGCGCCATTGGGACCGATCAGACCGACCACCTCGCCGGCCATGGCCTCCAGGGACACCTGCCGCAGTATGGGACGGCCGGACAGCCGCACCTCCAGGTCCTCGATCCGCAGCGGGCTCATGCCACCTCCCGCCGCAAACGCAGCAACAGCAGCAGGAAGAAGGGCGCGCCGACCAGCGCCGTGACCACGCCCAACTTCAATTCGGGTCCCGGCGACAGCAGCCGGACGCAGAGGTCGGCCGCCAGCAGCAGCGTGCCGCCGCCCAACGCCGCCAGCGGCAGCAGACGGCCGGGTCTGTGCCCGACCAGGGGCCGCAGCACGTGCGGCACGATCAGCCCGACGAAGCCGATGGCGCCCGACACGGCGGTGGCCGCACCGACCGCCAGGGCCGTTCCGAAGACCACCAGACCGCGCGTGCGCTGCGGCGGTTGACCCAGGGTCGCCGCCGCTTCCTCCCCCAGGGACAAGGCCTCCAGCCCGCGCGTCGCACTCAGCAGCAGGCCGCTGCCCAGCGCCAGAAAAGGCAGCGCCAGGGCAACCTGCTGCCAGCTTCGATCGGCGACGGAGCCGAGCAGCCAGAAGACGATTTCCGCCGTGGCGAAGGGGTTGGGCGAAAGGTTCAGCGCCAGGGAGGTCAGCGCCCCAGCGAAGCTGCTTACCGCGACGCCCGCGAGGATGAGGGTCAGGACGCCGCCCCGCCCGGCCAGAAGCTGCAGCAGCAACACCGCGAGGCCCGCCCCCGCGATCCCGCCCAGCGGCAGCGCCAGCGCGAAGCTGCCGGCCAAGCCCGAGTAGAAGACCGCGACGGCACCGAAGGCGGCGGCCGGAGAGACGCCGAGCAGGCCCGGCTCCGCCAGGGGATTGCGCAGCAGCCCCTGCAAGGCGGCACCGGATAGACCGAGGACAGCGCCGATCAGAAAGGCCAGCAACGTGCGCGGCAAACGGATTTCCCAGACGATCAAGCCGGCAACCGGGTCGGCCGGGTCGAGCAGACCGGCGAACGTCGCCGCCGGTGAAAGCTGCGCGGGCCCGACCGAGAGCGAAACCGTGAAGAGCAGAACCGCCGCCCCCGCCAGCAGCAGCGCCGCCACCCCGGCGCGGGAGCCCTGGGGCCGCAGGTTGGCGGTCTGAGGTAAGGGCGGCCTCAAGGCGCGGGCTCCGGCGGCCGGTCGGTGAAGCGGGCACCCCGCGTGCCATCGGCGAGGCGGGTTACGGCCTTGGCGATCAAGGGTGTGCCGCAGGTCCAGAGCGCCTGCGGGATGGCAACCAGGCTGCTGCGGCCCCGCAGCTCCAGGAAGGCCGGATGCCTCAGCAGGGCCTCGGCCAACGCCGGCGCCTGGGGTTCGCGCTGGGAGGTCACGATCAGCTCGGGCCGCGTCCCGATCAGAACCTCGAGAGGAAGATGGGAGCGCGTGCCGATCAGGGCTTCGCCCGCCAGATTTTCCAGACCGGCTGCCTCCAGCACCGCGTGCCGCAGGCTGCCGGGTCCGGCGGACCAACCGTTGACCCCGTAAACTGCGACACGCGGGCGGTCGCTTTCCGCCCGGCCTTTCTGCGCCTGCGTGACGGCCGTCAGGGTCTCGTCGAAGTCGGCGATCAACCGCTCGGCCCGCTCCGATGTCGACAGCGCCGCGCCGACTTGGCGCAGGTTGGCGCGGATCTCGGCGAAGGACCGGGCCGGCGAAAGCTCGACGACGGGAATGCCGAGACGCCTGAGCGCGAAAACGGTCGGCCGGGTCGTGAAGCTGCCGACCAGAACCAGATCCGGCTGCAGCTCCAGCACCTCTTCCAGCCGGCCGCTGGTGCTGGTCAGACCGCGCGCCTCGGCGGCCAAGGCGGAGACCTCAGGGTCGGTCGCAAGGTAGGAGACGGCGGCGATCCGCTCCGGCGCGGCCAGCAGCATCAGCAGTTGATCGCTGCAGACGTTCAGGGAGACGACGCGCTGAGGCGGCGCCGCCGAAACGGGCGGTACCGCCAAGCCCATGAACGTCAGGGCTGCCAGGACGAAGGAGATGGCCGGCGCGCGCATGGTCTCCTCTACTGCAGCCCGCTCGGGCCGAAGCTGAAGCGGGCCCCGACGAAGACGGCCCGGCCGGGTGTCTCGAAGCCGAAGACCTCCTGATAGTCTTGGTTCAGGGCATTCTCGATTCGGCCGAAAACCTCGACGCCCTCGACCGGGCGGTAGCGCCCGGCCAGCGAGACCAGGGTGTAGTCGTCCAGTCTCACCCGCGTCCGGTCGGTGGCGGTGGCGAACTCCAGATCCTCCGCCTCGCCGTTGTAATCGACACCCAGGTTCAGGTTGGCCCGTGCATCCAGAAAGCTCCAGTTGGCGTTGAAGCTCGCCGAGTGGCGCGGCCGGCGGATTTCGAAACGGTCGTCGGGCTGGCGCGCGTTCATGAAGGTGTAGCTGCCGGTCAGTGTCAGACCGTCGAAGGGGACGATCCGCAGGCTGGTCTCCACGCCGTTGCGTTCGCTCTCCCCGCTCAGATTGACCGGCGTGGTGAAGCCGCCGGCGAAGTCGCTCGAGATTTCGTCGAAGAGATCCGCCTGAAAGTAGGTGACGTCGGCCACGACCCGGCCGTCGAGGAATTGCTGTTCGATCCCGACGTCCCAGCCTTCCGACCGCTCGGGCTCCAGATTCGGATTGCCGACGAAGGTGCCGGGGTCGAAGCCGAACAGCTCGAAGAAGGTCGGCGCCTTGATGCCGGTGCCGTAGCTGGCGTGCAGGCGCGAACCGGTCTCCGGCACGTCGAAGGAGCCGGTGACGCGATAGGTCGTGGCGTCCTCGAACTCCTCGAACGCGTCGTGCCGCAGGGAGCCGCTGAGGAACAGGCGTTCGAAGGCCTGTAGGCGGTACTCGCCGACGACGGCGTAGTTGGTGGTCCGCTCTTCCCGGTCGGCGGTGGGGACGAAGGGCTGGATGTTCTCGAAGCGCTCCTGCTCGACCTCGCCGAAGACGGTGAAGCCGTGCACCGTCTCCAGCAAGTTGGGCGTCTCAAGCGTGACGTTGCTCTGATAGTCCAGCTTGCGTTTGCTGCCCACGCTGCCCGAGGTCAGCGCACCGCCGTCGAAGCGGTCGAGGTCGGAGCGGGTGAAGGCGCCGCCCAGGGTCTGTTCCCAGGCACCGCCGAAGAGATCGAGCTGGCCCTCGGCCCGCAGACTGAGGTCGCGGATCTCGTTGTAGGTGTCGGCGTCGATCGCCTCGCCCGTCGTCACGAAGTCCTGGCCGTCGGTCTCGAGTTCCCGGTCCACGAGACGGCCGTTGACGCGGAACTCAAGATCGTCGACCGGCCGGTAAGCGCTGCGGAAGTTCGCGGAGATCGCTTGGCTGAAGTCGTTTTCGTCGCCGCTCGGCGAGAGATCGAATCCGGCGGTCTCGAAGGCTTCGATCCCGACCCGCAGGTCGAAGTCCTCGAAGCCGGCGTTGGCGCTGCCGCGCAGGTTCTTGGTCGCGAAGGAGCCGCCCTCGGCCGCCAGCGAGGCGGCGAAGCCCGGCCGCGCCGCTTTCGTGGTGATCGAGATGACGCCGCCGATCGCCTCGCTGCCGTAGAGCGCGCTCTGGGCGCCGCGCAGGATCTCGATCCGCTCGATATCGTTGGTCAGCAACTGCGAGAAATCGAACTCGCTGCCGTTGAAGGGGTCGCCAACCTCCATGCCGTCGATCAGCACCAGGGTGTGGTTGGCCTCGGCGCCGCGGATGCGAACCTGGGTGAGGCCTCCGAAGCCGCCGGTCCGGTTGACCGAGACCCCCGGCACCTCGCGCAGCACGTCGGCGACGAAGCGGCTCTGCTTGTTCTCCAGCTCCTCGCCGGTGATCACGGTAACGGCACTGCCGACCGCCACCGAAGGCAAGGGCACGCGGCTGGCCGAGACCACCACCTCCGGCACTTGGGGAACGGAACCCTGGACCAAGTTGTCCGAAGCCGCGCTCTCCTGCGCAGCGGCCGAAGACAGGTTCAGCACGGCCATGGCCGTGCCGGCGACAAGGGCGCCGCGAAGGGCGGCACCCGGGACCCTAAACTGAGACATCTGGAACTCCCGCTTGACTCGGTGACCGTTGCTGGCCGGTCACGCCGCGCGGGAAGCGCCGCGAAAGGCGCTGGTAGGTCTGTTGGATCTATCCGACACCCCGACACCGGAGTCCCCCCACGACGGCACGACCGAAGGCCGCGTCACCGCAAACGGGTTTCCGTCCCACCGATACACCCCGATCGGCGGAAAGGGTGACGCTTGCGACGGCAGGTCTCCTGGCTCGCGGGTCTTCGCCCTTGATGCGTCCGGCCTTCCCAGTTTCCCAGTGGCCGTCGTGGACGCGGGGGCTCGCCGCTTACAGTTGCGGGGACAGCCGGGGCTTTGGCGCTGCATGCCTCACCCCGTTCCCTCTTGCCTCCCCGTCTCCGGGGAACCATCGCCACGCGAACGCTACTCCAATCCCCTCAACGGCGAAAGAGGGGAGGCGAAAGAGAGAGCGCTAGCTCTAGCCGACAGCCTCGAGGATCGCGGCGGCGGCGCTCAGGGTATCGGCCGTCCCGCCGAGGTCGCGGGTGCGGGTTTCCGGCCGCTCCAGCGAGGTCTCGACGGCGGCGATCAAGGCCCGGGCGGCTTCGGCCTCGCCGAGGTGGTCCAGCATCATCGCGGCCGTCCAGACCGCCGCGACGGGATTGGCGATACCCTGGCCGGCGATGTCCGGCGCCGAACCATGCACCGGTTCGAACAGCGAGGGGAACATGCGCTCGGGATTGAGATTGGCCGCCGGCGCGATGCCGATCGAACCGGCGACCGCCGGGCCGAGGTCGGACAGGATGTCGCCGAAAAGGTTGGAGCCCACCACCACGTCGAACCAGTCGGGGTGCAGGACGAAGTGGGCGGTCAGGATATCGATGTGGAACTGCGCGCCGGTCACCTCCGGATGACGCGCCTGCGCGGCCGCGAAGCGCTCGTCCCAGAAGGGCATGGTGTGAACGATGCCGTTCGACTTGGTGGCGGAGGCGACCTTGCCGCGCCGCGTCTTCGCCAGTTCGAAGGCATAGTCCATGATGCGGTCGGTGCCACGGCGGGTGAAGACCGAAAGCTGGCTCGCGGTCTCCTGATCGGTGCCGTGGTAGAGCCGTCCGCCGATCTCCGAATACTCGCCCTCGACATTCTCGCGCACCACGACGAAGTCGATGTCCTCGGGCCCGCGCCCGGCCAGCGGCGAGGTCACGCCGCGCAACAGGCGCACAGGCCGTACATTGGCGTAGAGATCCAGCTCGCGCCGCAGTGGAATCAGCAAGCCCCAAAGCGACACATGGTCCGCTACGCCCGGATAGCCGACGGCACCGAGATAGATGGCGTCGTGCCCCTTCACCTGGGCGACGCCATCCTCCGGCATCATGCGCCCGGTCTCGGCATAGCGCTCGCAGGACCAGTCGAACTCGGTCCAGGCGACCCCGAAACCATGCCGGGCGGCCACCGCCTCGATCGCGCGCTGGCCGACCGGGATCACCTCCCTGCCGATACCGTCGCCGGGAATGGACGCGATGCGGTAGGTCTTTGCCATCACGCGGGGGACCCTTCGGAGAAGAACTGCATCAATCTGTCGGCGACGAGCTCGGGCAGCTCCTCGGCCAGGTAGTGACCGCCGGGCAGCGCCTCGCCGCGGACATCCTCGGCCCGCAGTCGCCAGAGCGCCAGGCAGTCGAAATGCGCCGCGATGGCACCTTTCTCGGCCCAGAGCGCCAGCAGCGGGCAACTCAGCTTCAGGCCGCCGTCGGCGTCGTCGTGGGCGATGTCGAGGCCGGCCGCCGCCCGATAGTCCTCGCAGCTCGCATGGATCGTCGCCGGATCGCGAAAGGCCGCCAGATAGTCTTCCAGCGCCTCGGCCGCGAAGACAGTCAGCCCCGCCGGACCGGAGCCGCATTTCTTGCGCCAGAAGGCTTCGGGATCGGCCGCGATCATCCGCTCGGGCAAAGGGGCCGGCTGGATCAGCATGAACCAGTGCCAGTAGGCGCGGGCGAAGCCCTCGGTCGTGCCAGCGTACATCTCGCGAGTCGGCGCGATGTCCAGAACGGCCAGGCGTTCGACCCGCTCGGGATGATCGAGCGCGAGACGATGGGCGACCCGGGCGCCGCGGTCGTGGCCGGCCAGCAGGAACCGCTCATGGCCCAGCGCCCGCATGACCGTTGCCATGTCGGCCGCCATGGCGCGCTTCGAATAGGTCGCGTGATCGGGCACGCTCGGCGGTTTGGAGGAGCGCCCGTAGCCGCGGAGATCCGCCGCAACCACCCGGAAGCGCGCGGCCAGGCTCGGCGCCACCTTGTGCCACATGGCATGGGTCTGGGGGTACCCGTGCAGCAGCAGAAGCGGCGGCCCCTGGCCCCCCGTCACCCCGTGGATCACGGCATCGCCCGTGTCGATATCGAACGCTTCGAATCCTTCGAACATGAGGCCAGCTAGTCGGAGATCATCGGAGTCGTCCAATTGGAATCATTCGGCCGAAATTCCGATTCATGGCGCCACCCGGGTCGGATACGCCAGAAAATCCTGGATCGGCGGCTTCTTCGCGCTGGCCTGCTGCTGAGGGTGCCGCTTCCCTAAGTTCCACCCGAATTCCTGCCGTAATGTCCTCGTAGAACCGGTGAGACCGAGAGGGTGAAAACCCGGTCTCGGATAAGTTCCATCAACTTCATTCGGATGGCCGCGCCTTCGCGCTATGTCCCCCTTAGACTCCTAAGGGCAGTGGAGGCCCATGACACGATGACGGAGGCCGGCAGGCCAGTGTTTCTGGCGACCATGCTGGGTCTCGAGGGCTGGGATCCAGACCGACCGCAGGCAGCGAGCGCGCCGCGCGGCGCGCCGGCGATCACTCAGTTCCGCATACCGGACCACGACGACATCCTGCCGGCTGGCGAGCGCTTTCAGGAGCTGGACGCCTATAGCCTGGGCGTCCAGGCCATGATCTACGGCTACGGCAGCGTGGCGCTCTACCGCGGCATGGTTGCGCGGACGCAAGCCCCGGACCACCCCCGGCTCCGCGACCCTGGGTCCATCGGCTTCAATCGCTTCCGGCACGGGCGCGTCCGGGTTGGGCACCCTCCGGCGCCGGACGATTCGGCCGCCGGGACGCCGAATCCCGACATCGTGACGTCGGACGCCTGGCTCGACCTTTCCGAGGAACCGGCGGTCTTCACCGTTCCGGAGATGTCGGGGCGCTACTACACCGCCTGTTTTCAGGATCTTTTCGCCAATGCCACCAACATCGGCCGCCGAACCTACGGCACGGGCGCCGGGCGCTTCGCCATCGTCCCGCCCGGCTGGACCGGCGATCTGCCGGAAGAGCTGACACCCTTCCACGTTTCCACCCGCTACCTGCGCGTTCTGCTGCAGATTTCCCTCGAGGGCCTGGAGGACATGCCGGCGGTCCAGGCCCTGCAAGAGCAGTTCAGCTTCCTGCCGCTCTGCGTCTACTGCGGCGCCACGGCTCGGCTGCGGAGCGCCGAACTCCCGGCGCCGGCGGCCGGGCAACCGCTACCGCCCCTCGAATTCTACCGCCTGCTGGCCGACGCCTTGCGCGCCGGCGGCCTGCCGGACTGCGACAAAGGCCTTGTGTCCGCCTTCGCGCGCTTCGGTTTGCGGCTCGACCGCCGCTTCGAGGCCGAAGCGCTGCCCCCGGCGGTCCGGCGCGGCCTGGTCCGCGCCTACGACGACGCCCTGGCGATGATCGAGGAAAGCGCACGCCAGATCGGACAAACCCTCGAGGGCTGGACCCATGCCGATCTGGGCATGTACGGCCGGAACTACCTGCAGCGCGCGGCCGCCAGCCGGCTGTACCCCGCTGCCAACGTCAAGGAAGAGGCCCTCGCCTTCACCGCCGTCGCCGACCGTGAGGGCGCACCCCTGGACGGCGGCAGGGCCGGCTACCGGATTCGCTTTGCGCCGGGCGAGTTGCCGCCGGTGAATGCTTTCTGGTCGCTCGCCCTCACCGACCGAAGAACCGACCGCCCCTTCGAGAACGACTTGCGACGCTACACGATCGGCAGCCGCAGGGACGGCCTGGTCTTCGACGCCGACGGGGGCCTGGAGCTTCTCATTCAAGAGAACGCCCCGGCCAACGGGCAAGCGGCCAATTGGCTGCCTGCGCCCGGTGCTTCCTTCTCCCTGGTCCTCCGCACCTACCAGCCCCGCCCCGCGATTTTGCGCGGCGACTGGACCCCGCCGCCCGTCGTTCCCTTGCCACGGACGGACTGATACCCGGAGCCTGCCGCTCATAACCCACCGCGCGACGGGCCACCGCTCAGCGGAATAGAGCGGTCTCCCGTCACCGCGAGAACCAGCCTTTGCTCGAAGCCGCCGCGACCGGCCGCGAGGGTTTGAACGCCGCTTTCCTGCCGCTCCTCCCCGGTCACGGCCCGCAAGGGCCGCCCCGTCATGCCTGCGGGGATCGGACAGTCGAGCAGGTGGAGTAGGGTCGGGACGATGTCGGTCAGGTCGGCGGGATCCGAAACCTCACCCAGCGCCGGAGCGACGGCGCCTCCGAAGGCCAGCATGGTGTTCAGTTCCACCGGGTGGAGCCCGCCATGCATGCCGCCGCCAAGCTGCACACCGGTGCCGCCGGTGTGGAGGCCGGTGCCCGGCAAGCCCTGCGCATCGGGGCTCAGCGAGGAGCGCGCGATCCAGAAGAGATCCGGCGCGCGGACATGATCGACGCCCACCCGTCCGTAGGGCAGCGTGCCGGGCACGATGCCTTCCTCCCTGCCCTCCTCCATCCCCTGCACCGCCGAATGATTGCGCGAGAACAGCATTCCGGTCTCCGGCAAGTCCATCAGCACGGCGGCCAGCGCGGCAAGCCGCGCCGGATCGGGGTCTCGCAGGGACAGGCCGCAGGTCGAGCCCTTGGTTGCCAGCACCTCGATACCCTCGCCGGGTGCCGAGGCGGTGGGAAAGCCCGCCTCGGTCAGCAGGTCGTTCAGATCCACCTCTCCGGTCATCGCGATCTGCCCGTGATCGCTCATCGCGACCACGACCGTCTCCTCCGCGTCGGGTCCGGCGGCGATGGCGTCCAGAATCTCCCCGAAATGACCATCGACCGCGCGGGTGGCCTTGAGGGCGTCCTTGGATCCGATTCCGCGATAGTGATACGCCGTGTCCGGTTCGCAGAACCAGATCAAGGCGGCCTCGGGACGCTTCTCGGTCAGGACCCGGTCGACGAAGACCTTGGTGCCATAGGCCATCTCCGCGATCCTGGGCGTCGGCGTCGCCGGCAAGGGGCCGAAGCGCGCCACTGCCTCTGCCACCGCCTCGGGCGTTTGCGTCGCCTCCGGCCCCTCTACGGCGAAGGTCCAGTGCCCTTGCGCGCGCGCCCTGTGATTCACCAGATAGGTGGTTCCGGCGGAGCCGGTGTGGACCACGGCGTAGCGCTTGCCGGCCTGCTCCAGCGCACCGCCGAAGCTCTCGGCCTCGACGAAACGCCCGTCGTAGCGCGCCTCGGCGGCGCGGAGGTGGGCGGCATTGGCCGTGTTGAGAATAGCGTCCGGGACGACGGACGGATCGAAAAAGGCGTTGTCGACGATGCCGTGGCTCTGCGGCCGCGACCCGGTCGCGAAGCTCGCCGCCGCGACCCGTGTCACAGACGGGAAGACCGAACGGGACTCGCGAAACCAGGTCCCCTCGGTCGCAAAACGCCAGAGGTTGGGCATCAGCTCGGCCGTCACCCGGTCCGGCCTCAGGCCGTCGAACACACAGATCACCGCCCGTTTCGCAACTGGCCGTTTGGTCATCGTCTCCATCAATCCTTTTTCGATGTCCCGAATGTCTCTGCCGCGGATCTTCAGCGGCTCGTGGCATCCAGCCGGTCGCGCAGCCAGTCGCCCAGGATGCTCATCGCGAAGGTCACGAAGAACACGACCAGACCCGGCAGGATCGCGATCCAGGGCGCGCGGTAGAGGTGGCTGCGTCCCTCCCCGATCAGCACGCCCAGGCTGGTGTCCGGCGGCTCGATGCCGACGCCGAGAAAGTTGAGCGAGGTTTCGGTCAGAATCGTGGCGGGAAAGTTCCAGGTCATGGTCACCACCAGGGTGGCGGCGACGTTCGGCAGGATGTGGCGCAGGTAGATCCGGCCCCAGCCCGAGCCGATGGCCCGCTGCGCAGCGACGTATCCCTCTTGCTGCGCTGCGATGGCCAGCCCCCGCGCCAGACGCGCATAACGCTCCCACCCGTAGATGCACATCAGGATCACGAAGGTCATGAAGTTCGCATCAGGCAGGACCGCCAGCAGGGCGAGGGCGAGCACCAGAAAGGGAAGCGCGGCCTGGAAGTCCACCAGCACGCCGACGGTCGCATCGACCCAGCCGCCGAAGCGCGCGGCGGCGAAGCCGATCGCGGTGCCCGCGACGGCGCCGATCAGCGTGCCAAGAAAGGCGATGGAGAGACTGACCTGGATCGCGCGCAGCAGCAGGGTCAGCATGTCGTGGCCCAGCCCGTCGGTGCCCAGGGGATGGGCCCAGCTTCCGCCCATGAAGACCGGCGGGGCGTAGCGGTTGAGCAGGTCCAGCTCGTCGATCGGATAGGGCATCAGCCATTGGGCGAAGACTGTGACGAAGACCGCCAGGGCGATCACGGCGGTCGAGGCCAGCACCAGCGGCGGCCAGCGGCGCCAGCGCGCCGCCGGCGTTGGGACGGCGGGCGTGGCGCGGTCCGGGGCCTGCTCCTCCGCCACGATCATCGCCGGCTGTCCCGAACGCGCGGATCGATCCAGCCGTAGGCCAGATCGACGATCAGGTTCGCGAGGATCATGGTGACGCCGACCAGCAGCACGATGGTCTGCACGACCGCGAAGTCCCGCGCCGCGACCGAATCGACCAGGAAGCGGCCGATCCCCGGCCAGGAGAAGACGTTCTCCGTGATTACGCCGCTGGCGATCAGCCCGCCGAAGACCAGCCCGATCATGGTGACGATAGGGATGGCGGCATTCGGCAAAGCGTGCTCGCGCACCGCCTGGCGCCAGGGAATGCCGTTGGCCAGCGCCGTGCGCATCATCGGGTGACCCAGCACCTCCGCCATGGAGGTCCGCGCGAAGCGCGCGAAGATCGCCGCCTCGGCCGAGGCCATGGTGATCACCGGCATGATCCAGGAGCGCCAGTCGACGATGCCCGAGGGCTGCAGCCAGCCGAGCCAGACCGAAAAGGCGTAGATCAGCAGGATGCCCACCAGGAAGTTCGGCACCGCGAAACCCAGGATCGCGAACATCATCGCGCCGCGGTCGATCAGCGTGTTGCGCCGGATCGCGGCCAGCACGCCCAGTGGCACGCCGACCGCGACGGCCAGCAGCCCGGTCGGAATCATCAGGCTGAGGCTGGCCGGCAGCCGCGCCATCACCATCTCGATCGCAGGTTCGGCGGTGCGATAGGACAGACCGAAATCGAAGGCCGCGATCCGCCCCAGATGCTGCAGATACTGCCGCCACAGCGGCTGGTCGAGACCCCAGGCCTGACGGAAGGCCGCCAGAGCCTCCTCGTCCGCCTCCGGCCCCAGAATCTGCAGGGCCGGATCGGCGCTGAGGGTGAGAGCGACGAAGGTGAAGCTCATCAGCAGCCAGAGCGTCACCAGCGACCGCCCGAGACGGCTGACGACCCAGCTGGGGCTCACGCGGCGGCCTCCGGCGCGTAGGGAAAATGACAGGCGACCGCGCGACCGTCGCCCTGAGTTAGCGAACTCGGGGTCAGCGGCGTCAGGGCCGGGTCGTGGGACCGGCAAAGGGACTGCGCCACCGGGCAGCGCGCCGCGAATGCGCAGCCCTTCGGGCGGGCTGCCGGCGAGGGTGTCTCTCCGTCCAGGCGAATGCGGTGGCCGCTCCGTCCCAACCTGTCCGCGGCGCTGGGCGCGGAGGCGATCAGCGCCCGCGTGTAGGGATGCGCCGGGCGGGCGAAGACCGCATCGATCTCGCCGACCTCGACGAAGCGGCCCAGATACATCACGGCGACGCGCCGGCTGACGTGACGTACCACCGCCAGGTCGTGGCTGATGAACAGCAGCGTCAGTCCGAAGTCCTTCTGCAGCCCGCCGAGCAGCGTCAGGATCTGGGCCTGGATCGAAACGTCGAGCGCCGAAACCGGCTCGTCGCAGAGCAGGACATCCGGCGCCAGGGCGAGCGCCCGCGCCAGCACCACGCGCTGCCGTTGGCCTCCCGAGAGTTCCACCGGAGCATAGCCGTGAAGCTTCTGACCGACGCCGAGGTCGGTCAGAAGCCTGGCCGCGCGTTCCGCCCGCCCGCGCGCCGACCCGACGCGATGCACGTCGAGCGGTTCGCGCACCTGGGCGAGAACCGGCATCCGGGGGTCGAGCGCCCCGAGCGGATCCTGAAACACGTATTGCAGTCGCCGCCGCGTGACCTTCCAGGCGCGAGCATCCTGATCGTCGATCCGCCGACCGTCGAGCCGGACTTCTCCCGCGACTTGCGCGTTCGGCCCGTTCAGGCCCGTGATCGACTTGGCGAGACTGGATTTTCCGCAGCCCGATTCTCCGACGATGCCGAAGGTCTCCCCTGCGTGCAGATCGAAGCTGACGCCGTCGACCGCATGGACGAGGGGCTGGCCGCGCCGGCCGTAGCCGAGCCGGACATCGCGGACCGACAGGCGCGATGGTTCAGCCATGCGCGTCCTCCGTCAGCGGCAGATGGCAGCGGGCCAGGCGGTGCTGCGACAGGCCCGACCGCAGCGACAGCAACTCCGCCGGGGCGCGACAGACCGCCGTCCCGCGGTCGCAGCGGGGCGCGAAGGTACAGCCCGTCGGGAGGGCGTCCGGCGTCGGGGCCGACCCACGGATCGCGCGCAGTTCCCGGCGCGGACCGCTCAAGGACGGGCGCGACGCGAGCAGACCCAGAGTATAGGGATGGGCGGGCCGCCGCAGCACAGCCTCGGTGGGGCCGGTCTCGACGATCTGGCCCGCGTACATGACGGCGATGCGGTCGCAGATCTCCGCCACGACACCCAGATCGTGACTGATCAGGATCACCGCGAGCCCCCGGGTCCGGCGCAGCTCCTCCAGCAGATCCAGCACCTGCGCCTGGACCGTGACGTCCAGCGCGGTCGTGGGCTCGTCCGCGATCAGAACCTGCGGCCCGCCCGCGAGGGCCAGCGCAATGACCACGCGCTGACACAGCCCGCCCGAAAGCTGATGCGGGTAGGCGTCCAGGACGCGCGCCGCGTCGGCGATGCCGGCCTGATGCAGAAGCTCCCGCGCCCGCTCCTCGCCATCCCCCTGCAGGCCATGGCGGCGCAGCCGCTGATAGAGATGCGCACGCCCGGTCATCAAAGGATCGAGCGCGCTCATGGGATCTTGGAAGATCATCGAGATCGTATCGCCGCGCAGCCGCTCGAAAGCGAAGGCGTCTCCCGCGGCCAGCGTCTCGCCCGCGACACGCAGACGGCCGGTGACGGTCGAAGAGGCCGGCAGGAGCCCCAGCAGCGCTTGGCAGGTGACGCTTTTTCCCGATCCCGACTCCCCCACGAGGCCCAGGATCTCACCCGACTCCAACCGGAGATCGACACCGCGCACGGCAGGCAGCGATCCGAATTCGGCAGCGAAGGAGACACTCAGCCCCTCCGCCTCGACCAGCGGCGCCGCCACGCGATCGCGTGGCGGCGCGGCCGGAGAAGATGCGATGTCCGTCACGCGCGCCGGCTCACTCGGCGAAGGACAGTTCGGCGTCGGTCAGGTTCATGTACTGGGTCGGATAGGGTGTCCAGTCCACATCGTCGCGAACTCCGTAGAACTGAGTCAGAGCATGCAGCGGCGTGCCGTGGGGGTTCTCCTTGAACGCATCCAGCATCTGGGCGAAGACCTCGCGGCGCGCCTGGACGTCCGGATTGGTCTCCAATTCCGTGCCGAGTTCCACGAAGCTCTCGTCGAGGTCGTAGATTCCCCGCTGGACCCAGGAGCCCTTCGGGCCGAAGCGACGCCAGATCTGGCCGACCGGATCGGGATAGTAGGCGGTGAAGGAGCCGTCGAAGATGCCGCGATCGGCGGTGTCCTCGTAGATCTGATCCCAGTTCTCGACCATATCGAGCCGGACGTTCAGGCCGGCCTGCTTCCACATCGAAACGAGGATCTGCGCGGTCTGGCCCTGGTTCGTGTAGTAGCCCTGCTGCGAGCGATAGACGATCTCCTCGCCGTCGTAGCCGGCTTCCTGCAACAGCGCCTTGGCCTGCGCCACATCGTAGACCGACTTCGGTCGGTCGGCCAGATACATGTCGCCGAAGACCTCCATCTGCCAGCCCCGGGTCACCTCGGTTTTGCCGTCGTAGAGGCTGTCGACGATGGCCTGGCGGTCGATGGCGAGGTTGAGCGCCTGACGCACCCGCGGATCGGCCATGGGGTTGCCCTCGCCCGCACTGTCGTAGATCAGGCCGCGAATGTTCAGGATCGACCCGCCGACAATGCCGACACCCTGGGCCTGCTCGATCTCCGCGATATGGTCCGGGCCGACCTCGGTGATGATGTCGAACTGGCCGGAGCGCAGACCCGCGATGCGGGTCGCGATCTCGGGAACGACGACGAAGGTCACTTCCTCCGCAGCGGCTTTGCTCTCGCCCCAGTAGCCTTCGAAAGGCCGCAGCACCAGCCGCTCGCCGAAGACGAACTCCGCGACTTCGTAGGGGCCCGTACCCACGGGCTGCTTTGCCCATTCGGTCCAGGAGCCGGCGGCCTCGAACCCGGCCTTGGAGCCGATCTGAGCCGGGTAGTTCGCGAAGCGCTGCAGGATCAGCGCATCGTCCTCAGCCATCGTGATGCGCAGCCGGTGGCGATCCAGGACTTCGACCGACTCGATCCCGCCCAGGAAGGGCCGGACCACGACGGTTCCGCCGCTGCCCGTACCCTCGGCGCGCGTGTTCAGGCGCTCGGGACCGAAGGCCCAGGCCACGTCCTCGGCCGTCATCTTCGCACCGTTATGGAAGGTCACGTCCTCGCGCAGCGTGAAGACGATGGAACGGGGGCTTTCGATCTCCCAGTCCGTCGCCAGCGCCGGCTTCAACTGACCGCCGTTGCGATAGTCGGTCTTCACCAGGGTGTCGAAG
This sequence comes from Algihabitans albus, assembly GCF_003572205.1. Classification (NCBI taxonomy): domain Bacteria; kingdom Pseudomonadati; phylum Pseudomonadota; class Alphaproteobacteria; order Rhodospirillales; family Rhodovibrionaceae; genus Algihabitans; species Algihabitans albus. Next base: position 17,677 of record NZ_QXNY01000007.1, on the reverse strand, counting down.
ATCGAATAGATCACCCGGAGATGGACGTTCGAGTTCTCCATCGCGGGTTCGAGGACATCGGGCAATTTCTGAACGGCGACGGTCAGGCCGCGCGCTTCGGCCGTACCGCCGGCGAACAGCGCGGTGGCGGCCACGGCGAGCGCGGCGGCAGCGGCGCGTGCGGGCCTCCCCAAGTTCAGGATCGTAAAGGTCATGGCTGGCTTCCTCCCCTTCAGTGCGGCAATGACACTTGTCTCCTAATCTGGTCTAGACCAGATTGAATAGGGAATAACATGGAACTCTCCCGGCGACGACGTCATAACGGTGAAGGTTTTGTAACGCTTCACCGGCAAGGGAAGGGAACAGGGCAGTTGGTGGCCATTCGGAAGGAAAAAAGGCGGGCGACCGCGGCAGCCGCCGCGCCGGAGCGCGACACCAGCCAACTGCCGCTTTTCCTGCAGCTGCGGGAGATCCTCGTGCGGCGGATCGGCTCCGGCACGATCGGGGTCGGCGGGCGGCTGCCGTCGGAGCGCGAACTGGCGGCGGAGCTGGGCGTGGCACGCATGACGATCCGCGAGGCCCTGCGCATGCTGGAGGGAGAAGGCCTGATCTACCGGGCCGAGCGGCGCGGCTACTTCGTCAGCCCCCCTCGCCTGCGCTACGACCCGACCCAGCATGTCAATGTCATGCGCTTGATTCCCTCCCAGGGCCACATCGCCGAGCCGCTTTACCTTGGACGGCTCCGGACCGAAGCGACCGGTTCGCTCGCCCGCATGTTCGATTGCGAGGAAGGCGAGCCCTTGATCCTGGAACGCGCGGTCGCGCTCATGAACGGTCGCCGTATCGAGTACGGGGAACTCTTTCTGCTGGAGAAGGCCGTCCCGGGCTACTGCGACCTGCCGTACGAGTCGCCGCTCACCCAGACCCTGGAACGGCGCCATGGCATCCGGACCGAAATGATCGGCTTTCGGGCACGTCCCACCAATCTCTTCGGCGTCGCGACCGAGGCGCTCGGGGTTAGAGCGGGGTCGCCCGGCCTGCACATCACCCGCATCAAGCAGCATGGGGGGCGTGTCGTCGAAGTCGATCGCGAGTACTGGCTGAGCGACGCGCTGGAGATCGTCGTCGGCCAGTTCCCGGAACCGCGCGACGCTTAGAGACCGCGCTCCACCCACAGGCCGCCCGCGTACCTTCGACAGACCTGTAGCGGACTCGGGTCTTGCCATGGGATCGTAGGCGCGAAGGCGCAATCGAACGGATCTTCGGGTGCCAATGAACCAGCGCGACAACGGCGAAAGCCGCAGGACCGACGACGAAGACACCGCGCCGCTCAAGCTGGAGGCGACCATCGGTGCCGAGGTCCGGCGTCTGCGCAAGCGCCAGGACATGACCATGGCGGCGCTGGCCGAGAGCGCCGGCCTGTCCCAGGGCATGCTCTCCAAGATCGAGACCGGTCAGACGAGCCCGTCCCTGGCCACGCTCTCCGCCCTGGCCGAGGCGCTGGCGGTGCCGATCTCCGCCTTCTTCGGCACCCTGGAGCAGAGCCGCGACGTCTCCTACGTTCCGGCCGGCCAGGGTCTCGGCATCGACCGGCGCGGCACACGGGCGGGGCATCTCTATCACCTGCTCGGGCATTCGCTGCGCGGCGAGCTGGCGGTCGAGCCCTACATGATCACTCTCGACCGGGACTCGGAGCCCTACGAGGAGTTCCGCCATGCCGGCATGGAGTTCATCCACATGCTGTCCGGCCGCGTCGTCTATCGCCACGGCGAACGCCTCTTCCCGCTCGGTCCCGGCGATTCCCTCTTCTTCGACGCCCTGGCGCCGCATGGTCCCTCGAAGCTGCTGGAGCTGCCCGCCACCTACCTCTCGGTGATCTGCTACGGCCGTCAGCGGGACGGGTAGCCGCCGCAATCCATATATTCCTTTTACGACTATCTCATTCTTGATAGTTATATCGCGGATACCGATGGAGTCCGTCGGCAGATCTCAGGGAGCGGCGTCGGCCATGTGCGGCATTGCGGGACTGTTTCTCAAGACGCCGGAGTTGCAGCCGAAGCTCGGCGCGCTCTTCTCCCCCATGTTGCGCGAGATGAGCGAACGCGGACCGGACAGTGCCGGCATCGCGGTCTACAGGGACGTTGGCCGAAACGCCGCCGGGGACCCGCGGCACTGCAAACTGTCGCTCTACCATGCTGACCCGGCCTTCGACTGGGACGGACTGGCGCACGATCTGGGGGCGGCCGCCGGCATCGCCGTCGAGGTCGAACGCCTGGCCTCTCACGCCCTGCTCCATGCGACCGGCGCCCCGGCGAAGCTGCGCGCCTGGTTGCTGGCCGAACGGCCGGAGGTGCGGATCATGAGCGCCGGCCACAGCCTGGAGATCTACAAGGAGATCGGCCTGCCGGCGGCGATCCTCGAGCGCTTCGCGGTGCCGCAGATGGCCGGCAGCCACGCCATCGGCCACACCCGCATGGCGACCGAGAGCGCGGTGACGACCGAGGGCGCGCATCCCTTCAACACCGGCGACGATCTTTGCCTCGTGCATAACGGCTCGCTCTCCAATCACCACCAGGTCAAGCGTTGGCTGCAGCGCCGGGGCGACGCACGGTTCCAGACCGAGAACGACAGCGAAGTGGCCGCCGGCTATCTGACCTACCGGCTGAGCGAAGGCGCGAGCATTGCCGAGGCGCTGGAGGCCGCCCTGACCGACCTGGACGGCTTCTACACCTTCGCGGTCGGCACCGGCGACGGCTTCGCCGTGCTGCGCGACCCCATCGCCTGCAAGCCGGCGGTGCTGGCCGAGACCGACGACTGGGTCGCCATGGCCAGCGAATTCCGCGCCATCGCCCGCCTGCCGGGCGTCGAGCAGGCCAGGGTCTGGGAGCCGGCGCCCGGTCAGGTCTATAGCTGGGGCTCGGAATGAAGGCGGCGCTGGCAGCGGCATCCGAGGCGCTGGACCTCGACCGGCTGGAGGTCCGCGACCTGAACCGGCGACTGCAGGGCGCCGAAACCGGCGCGGCCTTCGAGGTGCTGAACCCGCTCGGCCGCCACAGCCTCGCCGTCGGCCTGCGGCGGCCGGTCGAGGTCACCCTGCGCGGCCACGTCGGCTACTACTGCGCCGGCATGAACGACGGGGGCCGGATCGCGGTCGCGGGCAACGCCGGCACCGGGCTGGCCGAGAATATGATGTCGGGCCTCGTGCGGGTGACCGGCGACGCCAGTCAGTCGGCGGGCGCGAGCGGCCACGGCGGTCTGCTGGTGATCGAAGGCAACGCGGCGGCGCGCTGCGGCATCTCGCTGAAGGGACTCGACATCGTGGTGGGCGGATCGGTCGGCCACAACAGCGCCTTCATGGCCCAGGCCGGCACGCTGACGATCTGCGGCGATGCCGAGGCCGGGCTGGGCGACAGCCTCTACGAAACCCGCATCTATCTGCGCGGCCAGGCCGGAGAGCTGGGTGCCGACTGCGTCGAAAAGGAGATGCGGCCGGAGCACCTGGCCCAGCTGACCGACCTGCTGGCGCGCGCCGGGATCGCCGCCGACCCAGCCGACTTCCGCCGCTACGGCTCGGCCCGCGAACTCTATCGCTTCCGGGTCTCCAACCTCGGCGCCTACTAGGAGACACCTTTCCTCCGATGTCTCACGACCGCTCGCCTCCCGCGCATCTGCGCCCCTCCGCCCTCTTCGACGCCGCGACGATTCACGAGATCCAGCGGGCGGCCAGAGAAGGGCTCTACAAAATCCGCGGCTTCGGCGCCAAGCGGGCACTGCCCCACTTCGATGACCTGGTCTTCCTGGGGGCCAGCGTCTCGCGCTACCCGCTCGAAGGCTACCGCGAGCGCTGCGGCACCGACGTGATCCTGGGCGAGCGCCACGCTTCCAAACCCCTGCACCTGCAGATCCCCATCACCATCGCCGGCATGAGCTTCGGCTCGCTTTCGGCCAACGCAAAGGAAGCGCTGGGCCGCGGCGCCTCGGCCGTCGGCACCTCCACCACCACGGGCGACGGCGGCATGACGGCGGAGGAGCGCGGACATTCCAACCTGCTGGTCTATCAGCTTCTGCCTTCGCGCTACGGCATGAACCCGGAGGACCTGCGCAAGGCCGACGCCATCGAAGTGGTGATCGGCCAGGGCGCCAAACCCGGCGGCGGCGGCATGCTGCTGGGCCAGAAGATTTCGGACCGCGTCGCCGACATGCGCAGCCTGCCGCACGACGTCGACCAGCGCTCGGCCTGCCGCCATCCCGACTGGACCGGACCGGACGATCTGGAGATCAAGATCCAGGAGCTGCGCGAGATCACCGGCTGGGAAAAGCCGGTCTACGTCAAGGTTGGCGCCACCCGCACCTATTACGACACGCTGCTGGCGGTGAAGGCCGGCGCCGACGTCGTGGTGGTCGACGGCATGCAGGGCGGCACGGGCGCCACCCAGGAATGCTTCATCGAACACGTCGGCATTCCGACCTTGCCGGCCGTGCGGCTGGCCGCCGAAGCCTTGCGCGAGCTGGGCCTGCATCGCGGCGCGGTCAAGCTGATCGTCTCCGGCGGCATCCGCAACGGCGCCGACGTCGCCAAGGCCGTCGCGCTGGGCGCCGACGCCGTGTCCATCGGCACGGCGGCCCTGATCGCGCTGGGCGACAACCGGCCGGAGCTAGCCGAGGACTACGCCAAGCTGGGGACGGCGCCCGGCTATTACGACGACTGGCACCTGGGCAACGACCCGGCCGGCATCACCACCCAGGACCCGGACCTGGAGCGGCGGCTCGACCCGGTAGCGGGGGGCGAACGGCTGGCCAACTATCTGCGGGTTCTGACGCTGGAGGCCCAGACACTGGCGCGGGCCTGCGGCAAGAGTCACCTGCATAACCTGGAACCCGAGGACTTGGCGGCGCTGACCGTCGAGGCCGCGGCCATGGCAAAGGTGCCGCTGGCCGGGACCGACTGGATACCGGGCCAGGGCTACTAGACTCCGCGAGATCGACTAGCGGGCCGACGAACGGGGGCCAACCAACCGGGGGACGTCATGACCAAGCTGAGCAAGTTCGCCAAGGATCGGGGGATCCGCTACTTCCTGATCAGCTTCACCGACCTGCGTGGAGCCCAGCGCTCCAAGCTGGTACCGGCCGCGGCGATCGACGGAATGCAGGCCGAGGGGGCCGGCTTCGCGGGCTTCGCCACCCATTTGGACATGACGCCGGCGGACCCGGACATGTTCGCCTTGCCCGATCCGGACAGCGTGATCCAGCTGCCTTGGCGGCCCGAAGTGGCCTGGGTCGCCAGTGATCTCTACATGGCCGGCCAGCCGGTCGAGCAGGGACCGCGCTGGGTGCTCAAGCGCCAGATCGAGGCGGCGGCCAAGCGTAAGCTGCGCATGAAATCGGGCGTGGAAGCGGAGTACCACCTGATCACGCCCGACGGGACCGGCATCTCCGACCCCCGCGACCTGGACCCCAAGCCCTGCTACGACCAGGCGGCGGTGATGCGGCGCTTCGACGTCATCTCGCAGATCTGCGACGCCATGCTCGCGCTCGGCTGGGGCCCCTATCAGAACGACCACGAGGACGCCAACGGCCAGTTCGAGATGAACTGGGACTATGCCGACGCCCTGGTCACCGCCGACCGCCACGCCTTCTTCCGCTTCATGGTCAAGTCCGTGGCGGAGATCCACGGCCTGCGTGCGACCTTCATGCCCAAGCCCTTCGCCGAGCTGACGGGCAACGGCTGCCACATCCACGTCTCGCTCTGGAGTCCGGATGGCAAGACCAATCTCTTCGCGGACAAGAAGGGCGAGCTGGGCCTGTCGCGGCGCGCCTACCATTTCCTCGGCGGCCTGCTCGGCCACGCCGAGGGGCTCTGCGCCCTGACCAACCCGACGGTCAATAGCTACAAGCGGCTGAACGCTCCGGTCACCGCCTCCGGCGCCACCTGGGCACCCAATAGCATCACCTACGCCGGCAACAACCGCACCCATATGGTGCGCATCCCCGACCCCGGCCGTCTCGAGCTGCGGCTGGCCGACGGCGCGGCCAACCCCTACCTGCTGCAGGCCGGCGTGCTGGCGGCGGGCCTCGACGGCCTGGCACACAAGACCGACCCCGGCAAGCGGCTGGACCTCAACATGTACAGCGAGGGCCACAGGGTGAAGGCCAGGTCGCTGCCGCTCTACCTGCTCGACGCCCTGCGCGCCTTCGGCAGGGACAAGACCCTGACGGCAGCCTTGGGCGGAGACTTCACCGCCGCCTACCTCAAGCTCAAAACGGCCGAGTGGGACGACTACGCCCGCCACCTGACGGACTGGGAACGCGAGCAGACGCTGGACTGCTGAGCCGGACGTTCGAAGGATCTTCTCGAACTCAGTCCATCCGCCGCCGAGGCGGCGCGTTTCGTCAGGCGCGCAAGAGCCGGAAGGTCGCACCGCCGCACCGGCTCACTCCCGCCAGCAGTCGACGCGCACGACCAGGGAGCGCGCCTGCGCGAGTTGCGCCTCGCTGTCCAGGGCCGGGCCGGCGACGGCCCGACGGCCCGAGAGACCCTCCGCGGCAAGCAGAGATTCGATTGCGCGGCTTTCGACGGCGAGCCCGAGGTCAGGTGGCAGCCGGCCGGTCTGTCGGTAGACGGCCTGGGAGTCGATCTTGGCCATGACGATGCCCAGCACGGCACCGCTTTCGTCGAACACCGGAGACCCGCTGTTACCGAACTTGATGCGGCCCAGGAACGCGAAGAAAGGGGCTTCGGCCTCGGCCGGTCGTCCCGCGATCTGGGCCGACGAAAGGATGGCGCGCACACGCGGCACGCCCTCGCTGGGATAGCCGACGATACGCAGGGCCTCGCCGTCCGGCGGCGTCGGTGGCGCCAGGAAGGCCGCCACGGTCTGCGGGCGCCGGTCGGCCTTCAGCAGAGCCAGGTCGACATCCGGCCGCGCCGCCTGGACCCGGGCAGGGCCGAGCGGCACGCCGTCCTGCAGCAGGCTCAAGCGCGCGCAGCCCACGACCGCATGGTTGTTGGTGACAAGATAGCCATCGCCGTGGACCCAGAACCCGGTGGAAACGCCCTGCGGCCGCGCATCGACCTGCGGGACCGTCTCCTGCGCCCGCTCGAACTGCTCGCGCTTGCGTTGCGCCGCCTTGTCGCGCCAGACGGCGGCCTCGGCATCGCTCAGGATCCGGCCCTCGCAGCGATGACGCACCTTGCGCACCACGAGATCGCGTTGCGCGTCCAGGCAGTTCACCACATCCGAAGCCGAAAGCGGCCCGGGAACCAGTAGAGGCAGCGCCAGAGCGAACCAGATCAGCAGGCACAGACCGGCAGTTCCGGCGGCGCGGCGCCCGGCCCGGAAGCCGAATCTGCTGGGACGGCCCTCACCCGACAGGGGAACGGCGATCACGGCGCGACGATCCTCTTCGCGATGTCTAAAAATCAACACAGCAGCCAATCTATCGGGAGATAGCGCTGAAACAAACGCCGAAAACGCCAATCGCCCAAGCACCAACCAATCGTTCGTACGCTCACTTTCTCTTGCCGACTCCCGATTGCATGGCCGCGGCCGGTCGCGTATCACGGCGGCGACAACCGCCCTGCGACGGGGCGGAACCGAACGAGAGAGGACCTGGCCGGTTATGCCGAGATCGACCCTTCTGCTCCTGTCCGTCGCATCGCTCACCCTGGCGGCCACCCTGCCTTTCGGCGGCGCGGCCTGGGCGCGAGACCTGCAGATCGACCCGTCCGGCACGCTGACGAGCGGCGACGAAACGGCCCTGGTCTTCCCCTCGCTGGAGGCGGCGCTTGCGGAGGCTCAACTCCAGGGCGGCGAGCGCATCTTCCTGCACAGCGGCAACTACGGCGATCTCACGATCCAGGGACAGCACCTGGAGCCGCCGGTCAGCTTACGGCCCGCCCCCGGCGCGCAGGCGGTGGCAGACAGACTGAAGATCGCCGACAGCTCCGGCTGGCATGTCTCCGGCCTGCTGATCGAACCCCAGCGGGCCATCGAACCGGTGGTGACCACGCCGGATCGCGGCACGCCCGGTTTTCCGACCACCCTGCTGCAGGTCGCCGCAGATGCGCGGGACATCCGGCTGGAGGATCTTACGGTGCGCTCGGCCCCCAGCATCGCCGACTGGGGCGAGAGCGAGTGGATCGAACGGGCGCACCACGGCGTCGCTCTCGAGGGCGCCCGCGTGCACCTGCTGAACAGCACGATCATGCACGTCCGGCACGCCATCACCGTCACCGGGACCGGGGTCAGGGTCGAGGGCAACACGATCGACCGCTTCTCGGAAGACGCCGTCCGCGCCCTGGGGGACGACGGCATCTATCGCGGCAACACCATCAAGAACTGCTACAGCCTCTACTATCACCACGACGACGGCTTCCAATCCTGGTCGCGGGGACCGGACGGCAGCCCGGGCACGGGGGTCGTCCGAAACGTCGAGATCACCGGCAACAGCATCATCAACTTCGAGGACCCGGATCAGCCCTTCCGCTGCAATCTCCAGGGCATCGGGCTGTTCGACGGCATGTTCGAGAACTGGACCATCGCGAACAATCTCGTGGTCGTCGATCATTTCCACGGCATCACCGTGATGGGCGCGCGTCAGGTCAAGGTTCTCAACAACACCGTGATCGATGCCCGGCCGGGGCAGCCCGGCCCGCCCTGGGTCACCGTCGTTGCGCACAAGGACGGTACGGCCGGCTCGGGCAATCTGGTGGCGAACAACCTCTCCGCCTCCTTCAACGAAGGCGGCTTCGACGCCCGCGATTTCAGACTCGATCCCGAAGCCACTCTCTTCACCCACAATCTGCGCTTCGACGACGCGCGGCAGATCTTCCGGGATCCCGATCGCGGCGACTTCCGCCTGCGCGCGGGTAGCGCCGCGATCGATGCCGGAACAGCGGATTTCGGCACGTACGGTCAGGCCGGCGCCGAACCGGGTCCCGATCTGACGGTCGACCTGCTGGGACAGCCGCGCGCGCCGGACCGGGCCCCCGACGTCGGCGCCTATGAGTTCGTCCAGTAGGGCTGCACGGCACCGGCCCTTCCCGTTCCGGCCTCTTGTGTTCCTGCGCAAGAGACGATACCCGATAGCGGCCTCGCTTCGCGGGGACCGATGCCGGTAGGACCTTTTTGATGAGCTCAGCGAAGCTGTCCGTATCCGTGGTGATCCCCACCTACAATAGGGCACAGATCATTTCGGAGGCCGTCGACAGCGTCCTGGCGCAGACGCAGCCGGCCGACGAAATCCTGGTGATCGACGACGGCTCGACGGATGCGACGGCATCGGTTCTGGAAGAGTACGGCGATCGAATTCGCCTGATCCGGCAGGACAACGCCGGCGTGAGCGCGGCCCGGAACAAGGGGATCGAGGCCGCCCGGTCGGACTGGATCGCGTTCCTTGACTCGGATGACACCTGGAGCCCGGACCGCCTGGAGGTCTTTCAGCGGGACATGCGCGCGGCGGCGCCTGACGTGCAGACCCATCTCGCGAACGTCGAACTGACCGGGTCGGGCTACCGTCAGAACCTGTTCGATTTGCGCGGCCTGGTCTTTTCCGACCGGCAGGGCACGCCGGTCGCGGCACCGCTGTATCTCTGCTTCCGGAACGCGACCTACTGCCAGGGCCTTGTCGTCCGCCGCGCGGCGCTGAGGGCACTGGGCGGATTCGACACGAGCCTGCGCAGCCAGGAAGACACCAAGCTGATCGCCAACCTGGCCTTGTCGACGCCCTTCATGGTGACCGGACGGGTCGTCGCTCAGATTCGGCGGCTCCAGGACGACGACGTGGCGCTCGGGCGCGCCGAACCCTCGGGCGGCCTGGAAACGACCGCCGCCCGCGTCGGCTTCCTACGCGACCTGCACGCCAAGGCGCAGAGGAAGACCGACAGGGACATCACGGGAGCATGGCTCGGCGGCGCTCTGCTGCAACTGGCGCAACTGACACGCGGCGAGAGCCCGTTCCGGCACCTGGCGCTCCTGCGGGAGTCCCTGCGCGTACACCCGAAACCTCTGAAGGCCTCGGCGAAGGCGCTCGCCCTGCTCACCATGGGGTCCTTCGGACTTCGCCTTCTCTCCAGGCCATCGAGCGGCTTCAGACGGCAGGACTGAGACCGCCCGGCTCGGCTCACCCCTCGCGCAGCGCGCGCTGGCCGACTTTCAGGAAGGGGTTGAGAATGTACTGCAGCACCGTGCGCTTGCCGGTCAGGATATCCACGGCGGCCGTCATGCCGGGAATGACCGGCAGGGACACCCCCTGCTTGTCCTGCAGTTGGGCGACGTCGGTCTTCACCCGAACCAGATAGAAGCTCTCGCCCGAGGCCTCGTCCTGGATGGTGTCGGCGCTGATGTGCTCCACGCTGGCCGGCAATACGCCGTAGACCGTGAAATCGTAGGCGGTGATCTTCACCTTGGCCGCCTGGCTGGGATAGATGAAGGCGATATCGGCGGGCCGCAGGCGCGCCTCGACCAGCAGGGTGTCCTCCGTCGGCACGATCTCGACGAGGTCCTGGCCCGGCCGGACGACACCGCCCAAGGTGGTGACGAAGAGTTGCTTGACCGTCCCGGTGGTCGGCGCCCGGATGACGGCACGCTGCACGCGGTCCCCGCGCGAGGTCAGCACCTGCTGCAAGGCCTGCAGATTCACCTGGGCCTCGTTGAGTTCCTGCAGCGCGCGGCTGCGGAACTGCGCGCGCGTCTCCGCCGTTTCCGCCTCGATCTCCGCCAGCCCCGCCTGCAGCCGTTCCCGCGTCTTCTCGGCCACCGCCAGATCGCCGACGTATTGATTCTCCTCACGGCGCAGCCGGATCAGGTCGATCGGCGCGTTGATCCCCCGTTCGACCAGGGGCGCCAGGATTCCGATCTCTTGACGCGTCAGATCGACGGAGCGGGTGAGCTGGACGATGCGCGCGTCCGTCTCCTCCAGCTCGCGATGCTTCTGATTGAGCTGTTCGCCCAAGCGGTTCAAGGCAGAGGTCAGCTCGTTTGCACGGGCGTCGTAGAGCGCCGCTTCCGCCTCCGTCACCTGGGGCATGGCATCCTGCACGGCAGCCGGAAAGCGCAGCGGTTCATCCGACAGCTCCGCCTGAAGGCGCGCGACCACCGCCTGCAGGCCCAGCGCCTTCACCTGGTTCTCGCCGAAGTCGGAGGTCAGCTGCGTGTCGTCCAGATGCATCAGCACCTGCCCGGCCTCCACCCGCTCGCCTTCGCGCACCAGCAACTCGGAGAGGATGCCGCCCTCCAGGTTTTGGACGACCTGAATCTGACGCGAGGGGATGACGCGGCCGGTGCCGCTGCTGACCTGGTCGATCTCCGCGTGCGCGGCCCAGATCACGGCCCAGACGACGAAGCCCGCGATGGCGAAGAGCAGCAGTTGCGCCGCCAGCCGCGGCCGGCGATGCCGTGCCGCCGCCAATTCCGACATGAAGGTTTCGTCGCTTCGCATCTTCGCTCAGCCCTCCTTGACCGGAACGGGAGCCTCGGCCAGGCGGGCCAGCACCTCGTCGCGCGGGCCGTCGATGATCAACCGCCCGCCGTCGAGGACCAGGACGCGGTCGACCAGCCGCAGCAGGGAGACGCGGTGGGTAATCAGCAGAATGGTCTTGCCCTCGAGATAGAGCGGCAGATTGCGCAGGATCTGCTCTTCGCTGCGGTTGTCCATGGCCGAGGTCGGTTCGTCGAGCAGCAGCAGGTTGGGCCGCTTCAGCAACACGCGGGCTAGGGCGACGGCCTGGCGCTGACCGCCCGACAGGCCTTCGCCCCGTTCGCCGACCGGCAGGTCGTAGCCCAGCGGATGCCGGGCGATGAAGTCGTGAAGTCCCACGGCCCGGGCCGCCTGCATGATCTCGAGGTCGCTCGCGTGCGGGGCGGCGATGGCCAGGTTCTCGCGGATCGTGCCCCGGAACAGGAACAGATCCTGCGGCACGAAGCCCAGGTTGGCGCGCAGGTCGCTCGGCTCGATCTGCCGGACGTCGATTCCGTCCAGGCGGACCGCCCCCTCGCTGGGCTCGTAGAGACCGGCGGCCAGCTTGGCGACGGTGGTCTTGCCGGACCCGACCCGGCCCACGATTCCGACACGCTCGCCGGGCCGTACCGTGAAGCTGAGCCGTTGCAGCACGTCGACCTGGCTGTTGGGGTAGCGAAAGCCGACACCCTCCAGCACCAGCCCGCCCTGCAGATCGGGGCGATGCAGAAAGCTGCCGTCGGCCGGGCGGTCGACCGGATAGCGCATGATGGCGTCGAGCGACTTCAGCGACGACCAGGTCTGATGGAAGCGCATCATCAGTTGAGAGACTTGGGCCAGAGGCCCGATCGCGCGGCCCGACAGGATCACGCAGGCGATCAGTCCGCCTGCGGTCAGCAGCCCGTCCTGCACCAGAAAGACCCCGAACAGCACCACGCAGACCGCGGTCAGTTGCTGCACGGTATGGACGACCTGCACACCCAGATTGTTGTAGAAGCGGATCTTCTGACCCAGCTCGGCGCTTTGCCCGACCAGCTCTTCCCAGGCGCGGCGCATGCGCCCCTGGGCCCCGACCACCTTGATCGTCTCCAGTCCCCCGACGCTCTCCACCAGCACGCCGTGCTTATGCTCGCTCTGCGCCAGGCTTTCGCGGATGCGGCGCGCGATGGGAATCTGGATCACCAGGCCCCAGAGCAACAGCAGGACGACCACAGCGGCCAGCAGGAGACCGATCTGCGGACTCAGCAGCGCGATCACCGCCACGAACAGCAGCGCAAAGGGCAGATCGATGAAGGCCGCCAGGGTCGCCGAGGTGAAGAAGTCGCGCACGCTTTCGAACTCGCGCAGCGTGCTGGCGAAGCCGCCCGACGACTGGGGCCGGTGGGACAGCTTCATGTCGAGCAGTTGGTCGAAGATCCGGCTTGCCAGGATGACGTCGGCCCGGCGCCCGACGAAATCGAGAAACCAGCCACGCAGCATCCGAAGCAGGAAGTCGAAGAAAAAGACCGAGGCGACGCCGACCGCCAGCGCGATGGCCGTTTCCACCGCGTTGTTTGGCAGGACGCGGTCGTAGATCGTCATGGTGAACAAGGGGTTCGCCAGGGCGAAGAGGTTGATCAGGACCGACGCCAGGCCGACCTGCAGATAGGTCCACCAGTTCTCGGCGAAGGTGCCCCAGAACCAGGCCTGCGCACGCGGTGCCGCCCGAGCCGCCGCCGGTCCCTCGCCTGCTTCGGCCGCGAAGCGGTGGGCCGGCCTGACCAGGATGGCGTAGCCGCTGTAGACCTCCGCCAGCTGGTCCCGGCCGATGGTCGATTCACCGCCGCCGGTCGCCGCCAGAATGACCCGGCAATCGCCCTCCGGCGGGCGGTCCTGCAAAACCAACGCATCGCCGTCGCGCAGAACCAGAACGGCGGGCAGCGTCCAGGGATGGATCGCGTCGAGATCGCGGCGAACCACGCGGGCAGCGAGGCCGGCGTTCTCGGCGGCCCGCAGGAATTGTTCGGGCGTCAGGCGCGCGCCGGTCAGCGGCAGCCCGGCCAGAAGCGTCATCGCCGACCGGGGGCGGCCGAAGAGCTTGGTCAGGAAGACCAGGCAGGCAAGCAGCGGATCGTCGGGCTCGCTGCGACCCAGCGCCGCCGGGTCCAGACCGGTGACCGCCTGAGGCGCCGCCGCCTGCTGCTGCGACCCTCCCTGCGCCTCCCGATTCGGAGAGTCGGGGTCTTGCGATCCGGCGGCTTCCGCCGCCGCCTGCCAGCCGCGCGGCGCAGAGGGGACGCCACTCACGCCGAGCTCGGCCGGGAGCGTCCGGCATCAGGGACTCGGCGGCAGCGACCGGCCGCCCGGCCGACCGCTGCAACGCCTGCAGATATGGCGGCTATTGGCTCTGCCACTCTGCGTCTTGTCCCAGCTCCAGGTGCGGAACCGTTCCGACGTCGCGCACCTCGGCCGCCACACCGACGGCGCTCAGCACGGTGCCGGCCGTCGTCAGGACGTCATAGGCGGCGGCGATCACCTCGTACTCCGCCCGCGTCAGATCGACCCGCGCCACGAACAGCTCGTTGCCGGAGTCCAGAAGGTCGAGCACCGTCCTTTGGCCAAGGCGAAACTGCTCCTGGTAGGCGTCCGTCACCTGGGCCGCGTTGCCGACGCGATCACGCAGCAACTCCAGTTGGTCGCGCGCGACCTCCAGGTTGTTGTAGTTGACCTCCATCTCCTCCTGGATCAGGCGGTCGACCTCGCGCGTCCGCAGCAGCGCTTCGTTCTCCTCTTCCCGCGCGCGGCGGCGCGCGGCGGTGTCGGAGCCGCCGTTGTAGAGATTCCAGCTCAGGCGCAGCAGGGCCGTGCTGTCCGTCTCGTGGTCGCGCTCGCCGCCGACGCCGCGCCGGCCTTCGTGCGCCAGTTCGACATCGAAGCGCGGCAGGAAGGGCCCACGGGTTACGTCCAGGGCGAAGCCCGCCGCACGGGCGGAGGCGATGGAGGCGCTGCGGTTGGGGTTGGACTCGCGCGCGACGGCGATGGCCATCTCCAGGGTGTCCGGAACGGCCCCCAAAGGCGCGGTCGGCCGGATAAGATCGCTCGGCGACTGTCCGACAGCTTCCCGAAAGTCGGCCTCGGAGTTGCGGAGATCGCCGCGCAGACGCCGCTGTTGAGACTCTGCGAAGGCGAGGCGTGTACGCACCTGCGCGACATCCGCCGTGGAGCCACCGCCGGCCTCGGCGGCGGCATCAACGTTGCCGAGAATCTGCCGATGCAATTCGACGTTCTCCTGCGCGAAGACCAGAAGCTCGCGATCCCGAGCCACCGAGAGGTAAGCGGAAATCGCGCGGTTGGCGATCTGGTTGGCGGCACTTCGGACATCGAAGAGCGCGGCCTCCGCCTGCTCGGTCGAGGCGTCGACGCGATTGCTGGTCGAAAAGCCGTCGAACAGCAACTGGGTGCCCGAGAGCCGGTAGCGCGCACGCCACAGATCCTCGTCGTCGGAACTGACGTCTTCCTGATCGCTCCTCTGGTAACCCGTGTCGCTGGTCAGGTCGATGGCGGGAAGGAAGGCCCCGCGCTCCTCCTCGACCGCGCGCTCGGCCGCCCGGAAGGCGGCTTCGGAGCCCCGGACGGCCGGGTGCGCATCGATCGCCAGGGCGACCACTTCCTGAAGGCTCTGCGACGCCGCCATCTGCGCGCCGCCGAGCGTGAGGGCCGTGGCAATCGCCGCGCAACTTACGCTGCGTCCGAACAGACGTCCGAACCGCGTCTTCTTCTCAGTTTCTTGCCGCTGCATCGAGATTTTCCCCAATTCCTTGCACCTCAGGACTCTTGCCTGGAACCTTCGTTTCGGCGGCGCCGCACAGGCAGCCCCACCTCCCTCTAAACGACGGACCGCCGCCCCCTTGTTTGCCCGGCGGCCCGTCATCTCTCACGCCTCGCCCCGTCTAACTCATGGCACCGCCGAAACTGATATTGCCGTCGGTATCGACGCTAAGACTGGTCACGGACGTGGCCTCGATGACGACGCGCACGTCGTTCGGCGCGGACTGCTGAGCGACCGTCACATTGCCGTTGCCGTCATCCTCGAACAGCAGTTCCGCCTCGCCGTCGCTCACGACGAGGTCGGTGAGGTCGATCACGTCGCCGACGCCGAAGTCGCGGATCGTATCCGTGCCGCTGTCGCTTTCGAGCAGGACGAAGGTGTCGTTACCATCGCCGCCGGTCAGGGTATCGTCGCCGTCGCCGCCGAACAGTCGGTCATCGCCGGCTCCGCCGAACAGCTGATCGTCCCCCACCCCGCCGAAGAGATCATTGTCGCCGGCGTTACCGATCAAGCTGTTGGCCTGGTCGTTACCGATCACCGAGACATCGCCGTCGCCGGCAAGCGTCAGGTCGTTCACCGAAGCGCCTTGCAGCTCCAGAACCGTGCCGTCGGACTCGCCTTCCGCCGTCACCGTCAGGCCGTCGGCATAGACACCGATCCGGCCCTCGTTGCCGTTACCGTCACCGATCTCGTTATCCGAGAGCGTGACCTCCAGCGAGGCCGTCGCCGCGCCCGCCGGAGTCACCGGCCCCAGCCCCACCGCCTCGAAGGCATTGTCGGTGAAGCTGTTGTCCGCGAGCCGCACGCCGTCCGGACCGTCGACCGAGACACCGACGTTGTTTTCGGAGAAGGCGTTTCCTGAAATCTCGGCTGCGCCCGCACCCGGGTTCAGATACACGCCGGTCGACCAGCCGGTGAAGCTGTTCTGGCTGATCGTCAGGTCGTCGTTGCCGCCGTCGAAGGTGGTCAGGATGCCCCGCGACCCGTCGTTCAGATCGGCGTTGTTCGTGTGACTCAAAATGTTGTTCTGGATCGTGATGCCCGTCGCGCCCGGATCGAGATAGATGCCGGCAAGGGACCCGGCAACGTTGCCGCCCTCCAGCAGGGAGAAGCCGTCGATGACGCTGCCGTCCGCCCCGTCGAGCAGATGAATGGAGCCCAGAATCACACTCTCGGCACCGCTGCGCGTCGCGTCGGTCGCATCCACGCCACTCTGTGCGCCGAGCAGGGTCACCTGCTGGCCGATCACAAGGGTCTCGGTGTAGGTGCCGCCGCCGACCTTGAGCGTCCCGCCGGCGCCGGCGAGGTCCGCCGCGTTCTGAAGGTTGGTGTCGCCGCTAACCGAGACCTCGTTGCCGCTGTTGGTCAGATCCGAGGCGACGGCGCCGCCGTAGAGGGCGAGCGCCTCGCCATCGGCACCCACGGTGATGGTGTTGTCGATGAAGCTGTTGACGCCCGGCAGAAGACCGACCCCCTCGACAGCCGCGTTCACCGTGTTGTTGGACACCGTGTTGTCGTCGTTCTGCAGACTGATGCCGTAGTTCGACGTCACGGCGTTGCCGGTGATCGTGGCTGAGCCGACCTCGTGCTGTGTGGTCGTCTGGATGCCCGTCGAGACGTCGCTGATGGTGTTGTTCTGGACGGTCACGTTCTGACCGGACACGGAGACTCCGACGAAGGAACCCGCATCGGCGCCCGGCCCCTCGATCGTGAAGCCGCTCAGGGTGGTGCCGTCCGCACGGAGGTCGACCAGGCGCCCGGACGCGGCAAGGTCGCTGCCGTCGATCACCGCACCGTTGGTGCCGATGATTGTCAGGTTCGCCGGACCGTCGAACGAAGTGCCGAAGGGGTCGTAGGTCCCCTCCCGGACGATGATCGTATCGCCGGCCTCGGCCGCGTCGATGGCCGCCTGAATGCTGGTGAAGTTCCCGCTGCCGTCTTCGGCGACGATGACGTCGGCCACTTCGACCCGCATATCCGACTGCGCCACGGTCTCGCCGCTGCTGCGGTCGACCACCGTCAGGCTGAATTCGTAACTGCCCGAGGCATCGGGATCGAAACCCGGGGCGTGCCAGCCGAGGTTCTGAGAGTTCTGCACTCCTTGGGTGTTGCCGGTCGGATCCTGGTAGTAGTTCTCGTTCGGATCGTTGGCCTCCCGTTCCGCACGATGCGCGATCGGATCGAAGACCATGACGTCCTCGGTCCGGTTGCCGTCACGGTCGATGAAGTCGGCCGTGATCCGGATGTCGTAGTTCGAGAGATCCTGCCCGCCGTAGCTGACCACGCTGTAATCGAAATTCCAGATCCCCGCCGAGCCGGAACTGCCCCCCGCCTCGGCGTAGTAGGTCGCGCCCTCGGACTCTACATTCCAATCCTCGCCCTGGTTGCCGCGGGCTTTCGCCTTCAGCGCCGCCTCGATTCCCACTTCCGTGT